>CALJYH010000106.1 GCA_937984095.1 uncultured Gammaproteobacteria bacterium
TATAGTTCTGCATCAGGTGGTAACGATGTGGATGCTTGAAATACCGCCTTTCCTGCCTTTCTTTATCGCTGCACTGCTGGCTGGTATCACCCGCGGAACCTTGCGTAATGTAATCATGGTGGCATTGCCTGTCGCCAGCGCCGTCCATTTATGGATGGTGCCCGAAGGCATTCATTTACAGCTGGCCTTTTTTGACTATCAGCTGACCCCCTACCGCGTCGACAAGCTGAGCCTGATGTTCGGCTATGTATTTCATATAGCCGCGTTTATTGGCATTGTTTACTCGCTGCACGTGCGTGACACCCTGCAACAGGTAGCTGCCTTAATGTATGCAGGCAGCGGCCTCGGCGCTGTCTTCTCCGGCGATTTGTTAACTTTGTTCGTGTTCTGGGAACTCCTCGCACTCACTTCGGTATTTCTCATCTGGGCGCGGAAATCCAGTCGTTCTTATCATGCCGGGATGCGCTACCTGATTATCCAGGTCTTGTCCGGTGTCATTCTGCTGATAGGTGCCCTGTTTTATGCTGCCGAAAACGGTTCTCTAGATTTCGACTTTATAGGACTGGAAGGTATTGCTGGATGGCTGATCTTTATCGCCTTTGGCATCAAATGTGCTTTTCCAGTTGTGCACAACTGGCTCACCGATGCCTATCCCGAGGCCACGGTAACGGGCACTGTATTTCTCAGTGCGTTTACCACCAAGGTCGCCGTCTATGCACTCGCTCGTGGATATCCCGGTACCGAGCTGCTGGTATACATCGGCGCGGCTATGACCTGTTTCCCAATTTTCTTTGCCGTGATCGAAAATGACCTGCGCCGGGTCTTGGCCTACAGCCTGATCAACCAGGTAGGATTTATGGTCGTTGGTGTCGGCATCGGCACAGCGCTCGCTATCAATGGCGCTGTTTCGCATGCGTTTAACGATGTCATCTTCAAGGGCCTACTGTTTATGACGATGGGGGCGGTGTTGCATATGACCGGGCGCATGAACGGTTCCGACCTGGGCGGACTATACAAAACCATGCCGAAAACCACTGTGTTGTGCATCGTCGGGGCAGCCTCTATCTCGGCCTTCCCGTTATTTAGCGGTTTCGTCAGCAAATCCATGGTGATGTCCGCTGCCCTGGAAAATGGTTATGACTGGATATGGTTAATGCTGTTATTTGCCTCCGCGGGTGTTTTTCATCATGCCGGCATTAAGATTCCCTATTTTGCTTTCTTCGCGCATGACTCGGGCATTCGGGCAAGTGATCCACCCAACAATATGTTATTGGCGATGTTGATCGCTGCAGTTTTGTGCATCGGAATTGGCGTCTATCCCGCCGCACTGTACTCCTTGCTGCCCTACGACACTGGTTATAACCCCTATGACGCGACTCACGTGCTGGCACAGACCCAGCTGCTATTTTTCTCGGCGCTAGCCTTCGTCTGGCTCAACCTCAAAGGCATGTATCCCCCCGAACTACATTCTACCAACCTGGACGTGGAGTGGTTTTATCGACGTCTTTTCCCGGTTTCGATACAAAGCCTGTTCGCGGCCGCATGGAAACTGGATGGCGCTTTGCGCAGGGCCTTTGTTACAAGATTGCACCAATGCCTGCACTATCTTTCCGGAATCTACCATGTGCCCACCGGCTTGCTCACAAGCGCTCGCCCTGCTGGCAGCATGGCGATGTGGGTAGCGATATTCCTTGCTGGCTATTTATTTCTTAGTTTTATTTATTAAAACATTTCTGAGTCAGGCTATATTATTGCCCTGCCCTATACCATCGTTCTTGGTACTGACGGCATGATCGCGATAGTTACTGCTTTCTAGCTCGAATAGCGTTCGATTATTCTGGCTTCGTTTAGCTCCAGCCACTGCAGCGCGATAATGGTCGCGGAAGACCGGATTTTGCCGTCACGCAGCCAGGCGTAAGCCTGTGCGGAATCGATGACCATGACGCGAATGTCTTCGTGCTCATGCGGCAGTCCATGGATACCACCCACGCCTTCACTATCAACGATGCCGCAGAACAGACTGCAGTGTTCGGTGGTACCGCCAGGACTCACGTAATAGCGGCTGATCGTTTCAAGGTCACTGATGGTACAACCCGCTTCTTCCTCGCATTCGCGTAACGCGACTGCCGACTCAGACTCTCCAGCTTCAATGACGCCGGCGACGCATTCAATTAACCAGGGTCCGTCGGTATCGTCGATCGCGCCGGCCCTGAATTGCTCAATCAATACTACCTTGGCTCGCAAGGGATCAAATGGCAGCACCGCAACCACGGTTCCACGTTCAAAAATTTCACGCGTAAATACCGGGCTGAAGCCACCACCGAATAATTCATGGGTAATGCTGTACTCATCCAGTTTGAAATATTTTTCGAACAGCGTCAGGTGCTTTTCCAGCTTCCATTGGTATTTCACGCAGACATCGACTCCATCAGTTTTTCGACCCGCGCCAGATCCTCTTCGGTGTCGATGCCTGGACCGGGAATTGCGTGTGCAATTTCGCTGTGGATGGAGTAGCCATTACAAAGTGCGCGCAGTTGTTCGAGTGATTCCGAAATTTCCAGGTCGCAGGGTGCCAGCTCACTAAAGATTTCGATAAATTCTACCCGGTAGGCATAGATACCGATATGGCCGCAGTATTGTCCGACCTCACCACTGCGATTGAAGGGAATAACAGAACGACTGAAATATAGTGCGTGGCCCTCGTGATCGTGGACCAGTTTTACCTGGTTTGGATCCTCGGCTTCGATCGCATCGATTTCCTTGTGCAGGGTTGCCATGGAGCATTCCCTTGACGCCAGGTTAGCAGCAACCTGGGTTATATTGACCGCCGGCATCAAAGGCTCATCGCCCTGTAAATTGACAACGATACTATCCTTGCTCCAGTTCAGCTTGCGGGTAACTTCGAGAATTCGATCGGTACCACTGCGGTGTGAACTGTCGGTTATACAGGCTTGTCCACCAAATCCTTCGACGACATCAATTATTCGTTGGTCATCGGTTGCGACTACTACCTCCGTCGCACTGGCCTGTTGTGCCGCTCGATAAACCCATTCAATCATCGACTTCCCGCGAATGGGCCGCAAGGGTTTTCCAGGCAGACGCGACGAGGCATAACGTGCCGGTATCACGATGCGAAAATCGGCGGTCATTTAATTATCGCAGCGCCTCGATCTCGTCGCTACTGAGCTCACGTGCTTCCTCGGGCAGCATCACCGGGATTCCGTCGCGAATCGGGTAAGCGAGTCGCGAGGCTCGCGAAATCAATTCCTGCTTTTTCTTATCATAAATTAGCGGCCCCTTGGTAACCGGGTCGACCAGTATATCCAGTAAATGTTTATCCATGATGACAGCTCTCCAGTAACTCTAAAATCTGATTACTCAGCGCTTCGCTAAACTCGATATTAAGTGGAACTACCCATAGATTCTCGCGCGCGATGCCCTTTAATTTTACCGCATCTTTGTGCGTGACCAGTATCGGGAGTTCAGGTTTCAGATTCAAATCCTGGGCACTGAATTCGTGATGGTCGGGAAATTCATGCTCGATGACATCGACACCCATCTGTGCCAGGCTGGCAAAAAATATTTCGGGGAATCCGATGCCTTCCAATGCGTGTACCTGTCGGCCCATGAACTCGCTGATATACTTAGTCTTTTCAGGCTGCGCCAGGTTCCAGACCTTGCCGAGCGATTCGATAACCTGGTCACCGTCCCGGTTAATCGTGAGATCAACTCGCTTCAGGCGGCCACGTGGCTCACGTAACGGTCCGGCTGGCAGCATTAGTCCATTGCCAAGTGAAAGATATCGAGAAACCGCGATCTCGATATCACGTTTTAATGCGTAATGCTGCAGACCGTCGTCGGATAGGATGATATCGGTATCAGGAAATTGCTCCAGTATTTGCTTTGCTGAGGCTACCCGGTTAGAGCCAACCCCGATGGGGCAATGACAGACCTCGGACATCATGTTGGCCTCATCTCCTACTTCACTGCGTGTAAGGCCATTGTGCAAGACCTGAATACTATTCTCATTGCCACTTTTATAGCCACGAGTAATGATGGCGGGTTGAAATCCCTTGTCCTTCAAGAAATGATAAAGCGCCACCACAATAGGTGTCTTGCCGTTACCACCCAGGGTTATATTTCCAACGACAATGGTGGTAACGGGGAGCCTGGTGGACCTTATAATCCGCAATCGATACCCCAATCGGCGCAGAATGGTGATTACGTAATAGACCAGGGATAACGGCATCAATAACAGGGATAGCGGGTTCAATGACCATAGCCACCAGCCCTGTCTTCTTTGCGTCGACAAGCTGACCCAATGTTGCATCAAGGACTTGTTGAGGACCGAGGAACGGATAATTTTTGGCTGAGTACTCGGCTGTAGTTCGGTTTCCTTACTATCCTGAAATTGCATCGAATGTAACTTCGAATAAATTCCATCGTTATCGAGCAACTCCGCATGAGTGCCCTGTTCGACTATTTTACCCTGGTCCATTACCAGGATATGGTCCGCGTGCTCAATGGTTGACAGTCGATGTGCGATTACCAGCGTGGTACGGTTTTGCATCAAATGCTCCATCGCGTGCTGAATATAGCGTTCAGATTCGGTATCGAGCGCGGAAGTCGCCTCGTCGAGAATCAGAATCGGCGCATTCTTGAGTAATGCTCTGGCAATCGCTATCCGTTGGCGTTGCCCTCCCGATAACAGTACACCGCGCTCACCGACCTCGGTATCGAGCTGGTCCGGCATTTCTGAAATAAACTCCCAGGCATAAGCCTGTTTTGCAGCTTCAAGAATCTGGTCTTCATCGACCTGATCAGCGATACCGTAGGCGATATTATTGCGAATAGTGTCGTTGAATAGCCTTACATCCTGACCCACATAGGCTATTTGACGTCTTAAATCAGAGATGCGGTACTGATCGAGTGGCTTACCGTCCAGCAGCACCTCACCGCTGTCATATTCATAAAGGCGTGGAATAATATTAACCAGGCTGGACTTGCCGCTACCGGAACGACCCACGATCGCTACGGTCTGCTCAGGCTTTACCTCGAAGCTGATCTCATCCAGAACGCGTTGATCGCTGCGTCGATAGCACAACACCACCTTGTTAAATTGTAATCGACCCTCGGCGCGGTCCAGTTCCAACTCGCCTTCATTATGCTCGCTCTGAAGTGAAGTAAACTCAAATACACTCTCGCCAGCCGCAATACCTTTTTGAATACTGGCGTTAATCGAAGACAGAACTCGCATCGGCGCAAGCAGCATCGTCATCGCAAAAATAAAAGACACAAAATCACCTGGACTGATGAGTACGCGCATAGACTCCGAGGTCGCAAACGCGACGATAGCAGCGAACGCGACGGCAACAACCAGTTGAATAAGCGGCATGCTGATTGACTGCGCAATCGTCATTTTCAGGTGCAATTTGAGGTTGGTCTTGTTAACTTTATTGAACTTGTTGCGCTCGAATTCGTCGCCACCAAAAATTTTGACTATTCGGTTAGCATCGATAACTTCCTGTGCCACCTGGGTGACGCCGCCCATTGATTGTTGAATGCTCCTGCTAATACTGCGAAAGCGGCCAGATATGCGCACCACGATCAAAAACACTATCGGGCCGGCTATTAGAAATATCGCGGTCAGCTGCCAGTTCAACCAGACCATGTAGCCCAGTAACACGACGATTCGCAAGCTATCCTGGACAAACACCGTCAACGAGCTTGATACCGATTTGGCAACCTGTTCGACATCGTACGAGAAGCGCGTGACGATGGCCGCGGTAGAAGATTGATCGTACTCATCGCTGGTAAGAGTCAACAATTTCTCAAACATCTTTCTACGAAGACTATTGATGACGTTACGCCCAATGTAATCCATACAGTAGCTGCGCATGAATATGGCGACCATCCGAACTACAAAAATCGCTATTATCGCGAGCGGTATGAGCTTTATTATATTTGGATCGCGATCTATAAAACCATCATCCATTAGCGGTTTCATAAGGTAAGCAAAAGCAGCATCCGATGCAGCAAAAATGACCATACCGATAACCGCAACGACAAAATATGACTTGTGCTCGAATGCCAGCGATAACAGCGCACGATAAGCCTTGGCGCCGGTTAAATTTGCTTCGATTGGTTTCACACCCAGGCTCTCTGTAAGATCACGAATTTAACTACTCGAGCGGACGTGTGGTAGCAATCGAAACCTGCGAGAGCCCCAGCTGTCCGACAACATCCATCGCGGTGACCAGTGATTGAACCGGAGAATCGGCATCCGACTGGATAACGATTGGTAACCTGTTGCCATCCATTGTGCGTTCCAGGGCAGCTTTCAAGGTCGCACTCTTATTATTGGTTAACTCGCGTGAATTGAGAAAGAAATTTCCTTTCGCGTCGATCATCAGGTTTAATTTCTGCGGCGGCACGACGGCCTGATCCTGGCTGGCTTCAGGCAAGTTGATCTTGAGTTGTGAAGTTGTATCGAAAGTCGTCGAGACCATGAAAAAAATCAACAATAAAAATACGACATCAATTAAAGGTGTCAAATTGATATTGACGTCTTCTTCGTCATTTCTGCTGTAGAAGTTCATTGATCAGGCCAGGTTCTTGCGATCACCATGCAAAAACTCCACTAGCTTCATGGCTTCCTGCTCCATTGCAACAACCAGCTCATCGATTTTTCGCTTCAGATGACGGTGGAAAATGAGGCTAGGAATCGCCACAGTCAACCCGGCAGCAGTGGTAATCAATGCCTCGGATATACCGCCCGCCAGCTGGCCAGGATCGCCCACCCCGATCACGGTAATCGCCGTGAAAACACGAATCATTCCAATCACGGTGCCCAACAGGCCCAGCAAGGGTGTAATCGTCGAAATAGTTCCCAGGGTATTCATGAATCTTTCCATTTCGTGCACCACGTGTCGGCCGTTTTCCTCAATACTTTCGCGAATCAGATCACGTGACAGGTGCCTGTTGATTAAACCGGCCGCAAGCACTCGGCCTAGCGGGGATCCATTTTCGATTTCGGTGATATGCTTCTCGGTTAAAGCGTCACTGCTCAACAGGTTCCAGATACCGGTAAGCAGCTTTTCAGGGATAACTTTTTTTTGGCGCAGGGTCCACAATCTCTCGATAATGATGGCTGCAGCAATTACCGAACACAACAGTATCGGAATCATCAGCCAGCCTCCTGCCTGAACCAGTTCGAACACGCTTTAATCCTCAGAAATTAATGCCGCACATCATACTGTGAAGGGCGTCTTATTACCATCGCTGCCAGATCCGCCGAATCGGATTGCGCATGGCCTTTACAATCAGGCCTTCGTCACTACTTAGCATACTGATCGCACCATCTTTATCGCTGCGATACTGACGCGCATTCACCGCATCATAACGTGAAACCACCTCATCCCTGGGAAAACCCCACCGATTGTTCCTTGCCTGCGTAAAAACCACATGTTTCGGTCGCACTCGGTTTACAAACGGTCGGCTTGAGGATGTCTTGCTTCCATGGTGTGGTGCCAGCAATATATCAGCATCAAGAGCTGCCCCATACTTCAGAAGCAGTTTCGATTCCCGAGAGGATTCTATATCCCCCGGTATCAGGGCCCTGTGACTCCCGTTTATAGCAAGTACACAGGAACGATTATTACTACTCGAATTGTCAGTTTGCGTACCCGCAACCAAAAAACTGAAATCCACGCCGTCCCAGCGCCAGTCAGGATATTCATGGCATGAACGCACCGGATGCTGTAATTCAAATCTTGACTCGAGTTCCTCCGGGGTTCCGGACAAAAGACTCGAAGCCTGATAGTTACCCCGGAATGAATGCATTCCGCCACTGTGATCCTGGTCCACATGGCTGATAATCAGTAAATCGGGCCTTCGAATGCCATTGCGCAGCATGACTGGCAGCAATGCCCAGTCCACGGCGTTAAGCACGCCAGCTTTACCCGGTCCCAGGTCGTAAATCAGGTTGTGGTTGCGGGTACGCAATAAAACAGCGGTGCCCATTCCCACATCGAGTATGAGCAGCTCGTAAGCACCATGCTCGAGCCTGGCGGGTTGCCATGTAGCCGCAACAACAAGTCCTATTAGTGCGGCTTTACGAATCCCGGAAATACGTGGCAGCAGCAATGTCACCATTGAAAATAACGCCATCAAGATCAGAAAAGCTGGATAGGTGACGGCAATCGAATGCAAGCCAGAATTGAGCAGCCAGCCGAGATAATCCAGCAATAATACGAGCAGACTATCGGCCAGGTTAAACAGGGTATGACTGCCGCCCAGACCTGACAGCGCCAGCAGGCAACCAGCCATCACTAGCGGCAGTACAACAAAGCTTACCAGGGGTATCGCCACGATATTGGCCGCTAGTCCCGCCGGATTGAACTGCCCGAATATCACGATACCAAGAGGTACGAAAAGTATCGAGAAACAACACTGCAGTGCCAGCAACTGTTGCCAGCAGGGCATTTCCCCTGGCAATCGGAACTGGACAAAAGCGATCACCAGCAAGGCAGCAAAGCTCAACCAGAACGAAGTTGAGCCTACCGCCCGTGGATCTATTATAACAATCACCATGACCGCCAACGTGATAGCTTGCAGCAGATTGATTCTGTTTCGGGTCTGCAGTGCAAACCATAGCAAGCTAAACATGATCAGTGCGCGCACAGTGGGAAGGCTGAACCCGGCAAGGGCCGCGTAACCCAGGGCCGCGACAATCGCGAATAGCCAGGCAAGCTGGGCACGATTCAACCCACTTCGATAGAGACCCAGACGCCAGCAGTGTCGACCCAGCCCATAAAACAGCAATGTCACGATGCCGATATGAAGACCGGATATGGCAAGCAAGTGTGCGATACCACTTGACTGCAGTAAATGCTTTTGAGTCATGGGAATATCGCCACGAAATCCTAGCGCCAGGGCCTTGATCAGGCCTCGATGCTCGCAACTACTGCAACTACGATCGATATCGGAGGCAAGGCGCGTACGCCAGTAATTTACTGATGCCATGTTCGCTAAATCAAGTTTCTTATTTGCACTCGAGTCACGAATATATCCCGTCACATCAACTCCCCTGGAAAACTGCCAGGCTTCAAAGTCGAAGCCGGCCGGATTCAGCATCCCAATTGGTTGCTTCAGTTTTGCCTCGAATACCCATCGTTCTCCGGCAAGCGGTACCAGCTCATCCTGATACCAGTTTAGACGCGCCAGACGCGGCATAGACCCGGAGTAACTCTCGATTTCGAGTGCAGTCAGGTACAGGCTGACGTAACCCGGGCCAATTCGTGGAATATCAGCGACGACTCCACTAATCAGGGCAACCTGGTTGTCATAGCCATTGTCAAGCCGATGCTCGAGATGATAATGGAAAACAGCACTACTCCAGAGATAAGCGGCGCAAAAAAGTAGAACAAATCGATGAGTCGGGCAGTAAAAGAAAAGCAGCACTGCAATCGGCATAAATGCCGACCAGTAAGAATCCGGTAGTTCGTTGCCATATAGCGCCACGAACGAGCCAAGCACGATGGCAACTGCGTGTTGAGGCATGCTTTCCCTGCCCTATTTCCCTGTTATTTGATCCAACTCTTTGCAGATTATTGAAATAGTGTCGATAATACAATAATCATGGCAAAGAAGATTTTGAAAAAGTTTTTGCCGCATCCTGACGTCATCACCAAAAATCGCTGGATCAAGTTACTTGGTCCACGATTACAGGATCCGTATTTGTGGCACATCAACCGGCGTTCTTGCTCGCTAGCGGCTGCACTGGGTATGTTCTGTGCTTTTATACCGGTCCCGTTTCAAATGGTTATCGCCGCAGCTGCGGCAATCTGGATCAGGGCCAATGTGCTGCTTGCTGTGCCTGTGGTCTGGATCAGCAATCCGGTTACGATGGGCCCCATGTATTATTTCTGTTACCTGGTCGGAGCAGAAATGCTGGGACTCGAGCCAGGGGGCTTCGATTTTGAATTGAGCTTCGAATGGCTCCTCAATGGCCTCATCGCAATCTGGCAGCCCTTTTTGCTGGGTTGTTTCGTGGTTGGGACAGTTAGCGCGCTGGCATCCTTCCTACTGGTTCGTATCCTGTGGCATTTGCATATTTTAAGACACATCAAAATCCGGGCCAGGCGTCTGCATAATCGACGTCGAAGAGTGCACGGAAAACTGTGAACCTGTTTTGGACAGTCCTTGTCACCACCACTAGCGTAATCCTGGGCACCGGATTTTGTTTCTGGCTTATCCAGAAAGCACAGGAGGTGGATTCTCCGACCTGGATTTTCGAACATATCTTATGCCCGATTATCCGTATCATGGTGCTTCTAATTGTCGTTAGCCAGGTTTATCCAGTGATCGACGCCAATACCACGAGCATAGATTTCTGGCGAATCCTGATGCGGCAAGGACAATTCAATAATTTACTTAACATCCTTTTTTTCGCTGGCTTGTTACTGGCATTCATGCCGGTATTGAGTCACCCGGTGTTTGCATTGCCGATACAAAGTTTACTGACCATTGCCCTGGTGTTTCACTGGCAGTACGCGGAATCAATCGACTCATTGAGTTTATTTCCGTCTTTTGTAACCATCCTCAAGATAACCGTCTACATGCTGTTTGCCTATTTTGTCACGCGTGAATCGAGCAACTACCTGTCGCGCAGGATCGATACAGCGCTTGCAATCTCCGGTAGTATCCGTCTTATTTCCGATGCTATCCACCTCGTACTGCAGATCCCGGTTATGCTGGTTTATTGCAGCTTCCTCAAACTCCAACTGCCCTAACACAATTTCCCGGCAAAGAATATTGCCTGATCCCGAGGTGGCTATGGATACTAGGTTTCGGGAGTTAGGATGCCATCTTGCATACGTGAACGATGCTGCATGCGCGCAGCTATAGAAAGGTCGTGAGTTACGACCACCAGTGCGGTATTCATTTCCTGGTTCAGGCCCAACATCAACTCCAGCATTTGTGTAGCTGTTTGCTGATCGAGATTACCAGTGGGCTCATCAGCAAGCAGGCAATCGGGTCGTGTTACCAATGCGCGTGCCAATGCCACTCGTTGGCGCTCACCCCCTGACAGCTCTCCCGGCTTATGCTCGGCGCGTTGCTCAAGACCAACTTTGACAAGCCAGGCATGCGCCTCGGCAAGGGCTGCCGGAAACGATTCACGGCGCATTAGCAAGGGCATCGCAATGTTTTCGACCGCACTGAATTCGGGTAGCAGGTGATGGAATTGATAGATAAATCCGAGATGTCGATTACGTAACCTGCCAAGCCTGGCTTCTGATAAATTCGACAGGCTGCTACCAAGAATTTTGATCTCGCCGCTGCTGACATGGTCCAGTCCCCCAAGCAAATGCATCAACGTTGATTTACCAGCCCCCGACGCGCCCAGGATTGCGTGGCTCTCTCCTGCCGCGACATTAAAATCAACGCCCTTGAGCACTTCGACATCGAGTTTACCCTGCCGGAATACCTTGCGCACCGCATTAGCTTCGATAACTGCTGCAGTCACTAATCGGTTCTCTTATTCATAGCTTAGCGCTTCGGCCGGCCTGGTTTTGGAAGCCCTGAGCGCAGGATACAGGGTTGCGATGATCGAGATACCAAAAGATAACAGCGCAATTTTGATAATATCTGACTGCTTCATTTCAGCGGGTAAATCAGTTATCGGGTAGACTCCCCGCGGTAAAAACTGGGTTTGAAAAAACTGCTCCAGTGCCGGCACAATGACATCGATATGCGAGGCAACGACAATACCGCTGACCAGTCCGAGTAGCGTGCCGATCAAACCGATCAGGGTTCCCTGCACCATGAACACCCACATGATCGACAAGGGGGACATTCCGAGTGTTCGTAAAATTGCGATATCGGACTGCTTGTCCGTTACTACCATCACCAGGGTCGACACAATATTAAACGCCGCAACTGCAACGATCAGTGACAGTATAATGAACATCACGGTTTTCTCGGTTCGCACAGCCTTGAAATAATTGCTATGACGCAAAGTCCAGTCTGATACCCAGTACTCGAGACCGATACTTTGCTTGAGATCCTGACGCACCTGTGGGGCCAGGTCGAGATCTTCGAGCTTTAGTCGCAAACCGCTGACCCCCCCATCCAGCCGAAACAGTCGACTGGCATCCTCATAATGAATAATCGCGCTACTGCGATCGTACTCATAAACGCCGATCTCAAAAATTCCGACCACCTTGAAGCGACGCAGGCGTGGTAGAAATCCCAGGGGCGATGAAGTTGCCTGCGGTGTTACCATCGTGACGCGGTCTCCGGGGACCACGTCGAGCGTATTTGCCAGTCCGCTGCCAAGGATGATTCCGTAATCTCCCGCTACCAGGTCGCCGAGTTCACCAAATTCCATGTTTTCGTGAATCTCGGATACCCCGGTTTCAGATTCCGGATCGATGCCCCGTATTAGAGCGCCACTTACCGAGGACAAATTGGAAATCATTGCCTCGGCCTCGGTATAGGGAGCTCCACCGATAACTGCAGGATGTTCCAGCGTCTCTTCACGCAGAGACTGCCAGTCCTGCAGCGGACCACGGAAACTCGATACCGTAACATGCGACACCATTCCAAGAATGCGCCCTCGTAACTCCTTCTCAAAACCGTTCATAACCGACAGCACCACGATCAACGCCATTACGCCGAGCGCGATACCGAGCATCGAAATCATCGTGATAAAGGATATAAAATGGTTGCGTCGCTTGGCTCGCGTATAACGCAATCCAACGAAGACTTCGAGCGGCATTTTCATGCGGCGGATTAAAGCATGAATATGGACTTCCCACCACTGCTGCTGCGACATGCTTCACCCTTGTCACTATAAAAAGGCATGCTATAGTTATATAGGTTAAATCAAGAGACTCGATAAAATGCGCACAGGCTTATATTTACTACTCCTGGGTACTGGCTTAATCCTGCAACCCGCGGTTGCCGGGGACACATTGACCATTCCCGGTAATGTCCCGGTTGCCGAAAAACAGATGATGCCGAAACGCGGTATCAACATGGATGATGTACTGGGTGAGTTTGGAGAACCTGACGCGCGTTATGGTCCGGTTGGAGAACCACCGATAACTGAGTGGGTATATGGATCTTTCAGGGTCTATTTCGAGTACCAGCTGGTATTACATACAATCGACCTGAACACCATAGTTATGCCAAAATAGAACTGTAATTCAGTTATCCGGTCTGAGACAACCATAATCATAAAGATCGGAACTCGAGCTACATGAGTTAAACCCGGGGGAGCGACAATGAATACCCAAAGATTGCTGATTATTTTAACTTCGCTAGCGCTTGGCCTTGCGAACCCAGGCCTGTATGCAGCCGAGGTCAACATTACCCGTGATATCGAAAGTGTTAGCGTGAAGCATGGTGAGAATGAAGTTAGAGTCATGCGCAACCAAAATCAGAAAAATACGATAAACCCGGCGTTTGCTAAAACTTCTCGCAAATGCCCCCCGTTTTGTATTCAGCCCTCGACTCTCGCACCCGGCGTTGAAACCATCGCAGAACTTGAAATTCTGGAGTACCTCAGGCGTAAAAGCGAAGGTGACGAAAGTATCGTCGTTATAGATTCACGCACCCCGGCCTGGGTCGCGAAGGGAACCATCCCCGGCGCAATCAATATCCCCTGGACCAGCCTAAATCCAGCCAAGGGCGCAGATCCCATTTCAATCGGCGAAATTCTCGAAGAAAAATTTAATGCTAAAAATCTCGAGGGCTTGTGGGATTTCAGAAACGCTCGAACCCTGGTTATGTTCTGCAACGGGATGTGGTGCGGACAATCACCCAATAACATTAAAAACCTGTTAGGGTTTGGTTATCCTGCCGATAAAATCAAGTGGTATCGAGGCGGCATGCAAAGCTGGGAAATACTTGGTTTGACCACCGCAAAACCGATTCAGGAATAGCCTCCTAACAGGCATAAGTGCCCACACGACTTCTCGAAACTCCAGCGCCCAGGACCGCGCAACCGCTTCGCGTTGGCCAGCTATACGGCAGCAGCCGAAGCTTATTGCTGTGCGAACAGATTGCACGACATCCGGGATTATCGGTCATCGTCTGCTGCGACATGACCGACGCCGAGCAACTGGAACAGGAAATTCACTTTTTCAGTCCTGAGCAACCTAGAATCTATCGTTTTCCAGATCTGGAAACCCTGCCCTACGATCAGTTTTCACCGCACCAGGATATCGTTTCCGAAAGAATCCGTTGTCTCGCATCAATCTCAGACGCTGATTCCGGAATCCTGATTCTTCCGGTCAGTACCTTGCTGCAAAAGATCGCACCACCCCAATTTATCCATCAGCGGTCACTTAACCTGAAGCCGGGTGATCGTATAGATCCCGTGGCACTGCGGGAAAAACTAAGCCTTTACGGATACCGGGCCGTATCGCAGGTTGAGGAACACGGAGAATTCAGTGCACGCGGCTCGATTCTCGACTTATTTCCCATGGGCAGCACCAAACCGTTTCGCATCGATTTCTTCGACGATGAGGTTGAATCAATCCGCAGCTTCGATGCCGAGACGCAACGCTCGATCGAGAAGATAAAGGAAATCAAGCTATTGCCAGCACAAGAGTACCCACTGGACGAGGCCGGGATAAAACACTTCAGGCTGAAGTTTCGTGAGACATTCGATATCGACCCAAATAGCTGTCCGGTATATGTCGATATCTCGGAAGGTATTTCATCCCCCGGTGTCGAGTATTACCTGCCGCTGT
Source organism: uncultured Gammaproteobacteria bacterium (assembly GCA_937984095.1). Classification (GTDB taxonomy): domain Bacteria; phylum Pseudomonadota; class Gammaproteobacteria. Next base: position 14,763 of record CALJYH010000106.1, read on the forward strand.
TTTTTGAACAGCTAGTGAGCCTGTTCGACTATCTACCCGGCAATAGCGGCCTGCTCATCGATGATGCCGCCCTTGCACAAGCGACATCGTTTGGGACGCAGGTAGCCGAGCGCTACGAATCGAGGCGATACAACCTGGAATGGCCATTGCTAGCACCTGAAGAGTTATTCCTGGACAGCAATATGCTGCAGGAAAAAATTCGAAATTTTTCATGTCTCTTTTTCTCGGCATTTAAACTGGATCAGCCAGATCAATCGAACATCAATTGTGATTCCCAATCAATACCCCAGCTAACGCTGCAGTCAAACGCTGAACAACCGGAAAAAGCGCTGCGTGCATTTATAACGAAACCAGAGTTTAACAAAATCCTGTTCAGCGCTGAATCTGCAGGCCGGCGTGAATTTTTACATGAAATGCTGCGCCACTATTCGATTCAGGCCCATCCGGTAGACAGCTGGGATGAATTCCTGAATCGCGATGACTACCGCTATTGCATCATTGCATCGGCTTTGCAAAGTGGGATGACCCTGCCAAATCAGGGCATTGCAATCATTGCAGAGAATCAGCTTTTTGGTGATCGCGCCATGCAGCGGCGAAGGCGCAAATACCGCAAAACCCGTGACGCTGAATCGACTATCCAAAGCCTCAAGGATCTGCAGCCGGGTGCACCGGTCGTTCACGAGGATCACGGCGTCGGGCGTTATCAGGGTTTGAAAACACTAACCGTATCTGGTATCGCAACCGAGTTTCTCTGCATTGAGTATGCCAATCAGGACAAACTTTACGTACCGGTGTCTTCGCTACATCTTATCAATCGATATGCCGGCGCCAGTGAAGAGAACGCACCTTTACACCGCCTCGGAAGTGATCACTGGCAACGTACGCGCAAAAAAGCACAGGAAAAAATACACGACATTGCAGTCGAATTGCTGGATATCCAGGCAAGGCGCGAAGCGATGCAGGGATTTGCCCACCAGATCACACTTGATGAGTACCATCAGTTCGCCAGTGAGTTTCCATTCGAGGAAACTCCTGACCAGGAAACATCGATCGAATCAGTGATTGAAGACATGCAGTCTCAACGGCCAATGGATCGAATCGTCTGCGGCGACGTCGGTTTCGGCAAGACCGAAGTCTGTATGCGCGCGGCATTTGTTGCCGCTGTTTCCGGGTCGCAAGTCGCGGTCCTGGTACCCACTACCTTGCTGGCGCAGCAGCACTTCCATAATTTTTGTGATCGATTTGCCGACTGGCCCATCCGCATAGCCAGCCTGACCCGTTTTACCGCGAAGAAGAATCTTGAGGACACCCTGACGCAAATCGAAGCCGGCAAAATCGATATCGTAATTGGTACCCACAAACTCCTTTCAGAATCCATTAAATACCGAAATCTTGGACTGGTTATTATCGATGAAGAACATCGTTTCGGCGTTCGCCACAAGGAGAAACTAAAGGCACTAAGAGCCAGCGTGGATTTACTGACGATGACTGCCACTCCCATACCAAGGACATTGAACATGTCATTATCCGGAATGCGCGACCTGTCTATTATCGCTACTCCTCCGATGCAGCGACATGCAATCAAGACCTTCGTATCGCGTTGGAATCCCGACACTATCATCGAGGGTTGTCAGCGTGAGCTTAAACGGGGTGGACAGATTTATTTTCTGCACAACGAGATTAAATCCATCGAGAAAACCGCGCACGAGTTGCAACAGCTGTTGCCCGAGGCGCGCATCGGCATTGTCCATGGCCGCATGAAAGAAAAAGAGCTCGAAACAGTCATGCTGGATTTCTATCACCACCGCTGCAATTTACTGGTTTGCACCACGATCATCGAAAGCGGCATCGATGTTCCCACTGCAAACACGATCTTCATCAACCGTGCGGATAAACTGGGGCTTGCTCAATTACACCAGATTCGAGGTCGAGTAGGACGTTCACATCACCGTGCCTATGCTTATTTAATCGTGCCACCAGAACGAGCAATGACCAGCGACGCACGCAAGCGCTTGTTGGCAATTGAATCCCTCGAGGATCTCGGGGTCGGATTTACCCTCGCCACTCATGATCTGGAAATTCGCGGTGCGGGGGAAATACTTGGTGATGAGCAAAGTGGTCAGATTACGGAGATCGGCTTTACTTTATACTCGGAGCTCCTGGAACGCGCGGTAACATCGCTTAAATCAAATCTGCCAATCGATTTCGATCAACCGATTATGCGTGCTTCGGAAATCGATTTTCATATTCCCGCCTTAATCCCGGAAAGCTATATCCCTGATATTCATCGACGCCTGATTGAATACAAGCGCATCGCTTCCGCGACAAACGACGACGAGCTCAGGGAAATCCAGATGGAGCTAATTGATCGCTTCGGTCTGTTACCCGAACCGCTCAAGCATTTATTCAGAATAACCCAGATCAAGCTACGAACCCTGGCACTAGGAGTCGAAAAAATAGATGTAGGTGAACAGAATGGGAAAATTGTCTTCAATTGTAATCCCAATATAGATCCACTGAAGATCATCGAGTTGATACAATCGGATCCACAGCAATATCGTTTTGACGGGAAACAAACCTTGCGGTTTGAGTGTCAAAATGTTGAACTTGAAACCAGATTAAAACAGGTTGAAAACCTGCTCAAGAAACTGACTGCAGAATAATATGAAAGCTCAATTATTAACCTTTCTGGTCCTCACTATCCTGGTTTCCGGTCCCGGATTCGCACAATCTACAGCCGCTGCAGAAGCCCCTCGTTACGATGTTGAAGTGGTCATATTCAAAAACATCCAGGTACCGAAGAGCAAAGAATTCGTGTTGCCTGTCAGTTCTCCCGGTAAAGATAAAAACACTCTTGACCTGTCATCTCCCAGGAGTATTGAAGCAGCAAACAAGCTGGGCTACGAGTTAATTCCTGGCGACCAGTATCGATTGACCGATGTCGTAACCAGGCTTGTTGATTCATCACGCTATGAATTACTGATGCACACTGCCTGGCGCCAACCCGGGCTGGAGCGAGAACAAGCCTTACCCGTCTGGATCAGGGGTGGGCGCATCTATGGAAGCGAATACACGTCGATCGACAGTAAGATCGAGTTTCTGGAGAGTATGCCTGAAGCTGGCAGTAAAAATGCCGACGGGACTAGCTACGAGTTCGATGAACAGACCCTTGAATCGATTGAACTGCAGTTGCTGGAACAGAAAAGTACACAACGCCACCAGGGGCTCTACGAACTCGAGGGTAAAATCACGATCGCGTTATCTCGATACCTGCACGCCTACACCGATCTCGTTTTGAGGCGCCCACGTCTTTCGGTCGATCCAGTGACGAGTAATTCCGTCCAGAATCGTGCCCTGGCGGCCTACTCTGCCGATACTCGTATATTGAACAATCATAGCCTGAAGGAACGTCGTCGCATGCGCAGCAAGAACCTGCACTATCTTGACAACCCAGAGTTTGCAATGCTAATCCTGATTACGCCTTACGAAGCACCGGAAGATTTCGAAGAGGCACCTTTGGAAACAACGGAACCTACGACAGCTGAATAGGTTTTATTTGTCGTATTTGCGGGGTACTCCGTAGCCGCCATCGGAGTTTTCGAATGGAGGTGCCCTACCTACCAATTCCTCGATTAATATCAGTTCTGAATCGGTATGGTTGATGACGGGTGCCGGGACGATGAGCTTGCCACCACTGGTTGCAGTAGGAAGTACGTAAAAAGGTTCATCATGATATTCGGTGACCACATCACGGACGATATTAGGATCAGCGCTTGCGATAATACGGGTTTGCCCATAACAGGTGCAGATATAGGACCGTTCCGGATCGGATTCGACGTACATCCCGGTGCCGCGAATACCGATCGTGGCGGTTGATGTTGTTATCGTATGGGGTTTCTTGCGTTTACCAAATACCGACAATAGCCTGCCGGATAAAATGCGCATACCCTCAATGATCAAACCATCGCTGCTCCCCATTTCGAGCTGACTATTGCTCCGCATAATAAACGCATCATTGGCGACTACAAATATAACCAGGCTATTGCTACCGGTTTTGACGAGAGAGTTGGGTCCGATGCGGGTACTAATATCGGCAGCCTTGCCATTTACGGCGACGCTACCTTGCAATTTGTAGATTGAACGGCCCTCGGGCAACCTCCCTGGAATGTCGCCGAGGGCATGACTGGCCTGGAACAGGCTTACCAGATTGGGTCCAGCAAATAAGCCCAGGCTTAAGGCTTTAACTAAAAAACCTCGCCTTGGATCGTCCAGATCGTTACTCATATATGCTCCCGGGCAAATCTTCCAGCATACTCTAGTGGGTTACCTGTGAAATGCAAATTGATCTGACCGTAACAAAAATGTATTTGCTGTTGCAACTCGCTGCAAGCCTGACAATAATGGCGCTAACGACCACATTGACCAGACGAGGAATTGTCAGAGGAAAGGTTCATGCTGACTCGAATGATGAAATCTTTTATTGAACTGGTGCAGTTATCGCAGGCTTCAACCCGGTGCGCTCTATTGTCAAAAGAAATTGTTCAAACGGAACGCGACATTGTTTGTGTTGATTGCCTCAGGTACGATGCTGCCCGGAAACAATTGCCATTATTTCTGGGAAAGTTTTTTGTAACGCTTTTTAAGGTAAATAGATCAATGATACGAACCACCCTGCTAGCGCTCGTTTTCTTTTTCGCGACAGGCCCATTGTATGCGGCGGATACCCGCTATATTACCGACGAATTCGAAGTTACGATGCGTAGCGGCACCAGCACATCGAACAGTATTGTACGCATGTTGCGTAGCGGTGAGGCGGTCACGGTACTCGAGGAGGATCTGGAAACCAAGTATTCCCTGGTTGAAACCGGGGCCGGTAAGCAAGGGTATGTATTAACCCGCTTCCTTATGCCAATTCCTGCCGCCAGACAAAGATTGGAAGATCTTGAAGCCCGCTTCGAGCAGCAAAATACTCGCCTCAATGAACAGTCATCTGAGATCACCGAGCTTAAACAATCACTGAGCCAGGAAAAGGCTGACAACAGCACTTTGACCACCACCTTACGCGCCTCTGAAAGGGAATTATCGGAAGTCCGCACTGCGGCGCAAGAAACTCTGAGCATCCAGGATCAAAACAAGCGCTTGCAAACGGTAGTGGATGAATTGCGACTGGAAAAGGCTGAGCTTAGTGAGACCGTTGCTGAGCTTACTGATAGCACTCGGCTTGACTGGTTTTTGCGAGGTGGCGCAGTTTCCCTGATTGCATTTGTAATCGGTATTTTGGTGACACGGATCCGCTGGAAAAAACAGGATTCCTGGGGGTCCTATTAACTTCTCGGCGAGCTTCTGGGCCCGTCAGGACACCAGCTAGACGGTTCTATTCCAGGCCTAACGGATTGTCGGCGTCAACGCCTTCCATAAAAGGTTTACGCCGGTCGACATTGGTGACCTGGTAAACCAGACCCAGCCATGTGCCGATTACGGCGCTCGCAGTATCCTGCCAGGTGTTCTTCAGATTCCCCAGTATCAGGTGTTCCGGAAACTCCGGAATTTCCTTTCCCAGCGCCAGGCTCTGCACGACACGTCCCTCGTATTCACGACACACTGCCGCGTTGAACTCACTGAAATAGTGTTCCGGCATTGGCGCATAGTTATCGAATTTACCGTCAATGAACAGGGATACGTCACGCTTGTATTCCTTTAGCAGAGAGATGGTATCGTATTCAGGATGCCCCTGAAAAAAAATCGTGCGAAACCCGTCCGGACTGGTGGCGAGATGTACGCATCCATCATCGCCTGTTACCAGTATTTTCAATCCTCTGGCTTCGAACTGTTCGGGATGAACGTCATTCCAGCGTGAATGTGGCACATCAAATTCAGAGTTGATATCGTCCACCAGGGGATGCGAGGCATCGACCACCTGGTGACGGTAAACACCCCATTTCTTGGACTTCTGCCTGATACGCTTCTCTCCATAGCGGAAGTCCATCACCGCATGAGTGGCGAGGCAAGAACATAGCGTGGATGTCACGTTCTCGTGGGCCCAGTCGGCCACCTGGTTCAACTCATCCCAGAACACTTCTTTCGAAAGATCGGCACCGATAACATTAGCACCGGTAATGATCAGGGCGTCGAGCCCCTGCTGTTTAATCTGGTCAAAACTGTCGTAGTACTTTTCGATATGCGCACGTGCCGATTGTTCACGTGACAACGCATCGAGCGTAAACGGGTGCACATAAAACTGGGCAATTGGGTTGCTTTCACCGATTAATCGGAAAAACTGTCGCTCGGTAGCGGCAAGCGCCGCGTCAGGCATCATGTTAAGCAGCCCGATATGCAGCTCGCGAATGTCCTGCTGGTATGCGGGACCCGGTTCCAAAACCAGCAAACCATCCTGTCGCAGTTTGCCGAACGTAGGTAAATCATTGTGTGCAACCAATGGCATTATGCATCACCCTCTGATTGTCTCTCTATGGCCATTTCCAGCATACTTAGAAAATCCGCATCGTCTTGCACACTATCGATCTCCTCGGAGGTCACCGAGTAGCCTAATTTTGCAATCTCGTCGTAACGCGGCAGGCGGGAATGGAACAGGCGCGGAAAAACCCAGCGCGCAAACTCATCGGGATCAATTTGTGCCGCATACTCGAGCCCGGTTTCCTGGTAATAAAGCTGCAGATGTTCTTCCAGAAATTCAGGCCGATAATAGAGTGGCTTGGGATCGGAGACGGCGCGTTCAATCAATACTTTCTCCTGTGCAGCATTGGTAACCTGGATATATAGAATCAGAGTATTATCCACCAGGATGTCCATCACCCCGGGCTCATCGAGTTCACAAAGGCTGCCACCGACATCGTTAACAAAATGCGGGTAACCGTAGATCTCCTGTGCTTTCTCGATAAAATGCGGGATATCGTACATCGCATCGACTTCCGCCTGGCGATATATCGACTGGCGCTCGATGAACTCACCGAGTTCTACGCCTCCCAGTTCGGGATTACCCAATTTACCGACAAAACTTAACACCGGGCCTAGATCGTTAACCCGGATATTGTTTTTAATATAGATCCAGTCGTTACGCAGTAGCTCTTTCAGAAACGGAATCTTGATTGCCTGGTGTTTGATCATGTCGACTATATGTTCGTCGAGGTAGCGCGTACCAATCCGGTAATCGCCCGAGTAATGAAACCAGTTACTACCGCGCAGCTTGGCGGACAGGTACGACTTTCCCACTCCGGACATGCCGACCAGGGTGACCCTTTTATTTTCCCAGGCGCGAAATTCTTCGATGCTAAATTTCAAAACTGACTCCACTTGGATTAGCGCCCAAATTATGCATCAACAGGGGCTCGGACGAAACCTGAAGTTATGCTTTACGCAACAGATCCAGTGTCTATAATCCACAATCATTTTTCCTGGAAGCATCGTGGGACTCGAATTCGACTACGTCATCATCGGGGCAGGTTCCGCCGGTTGTGTGCTTGCCAACCGTCTCAGTGCCAACGGCAGACATCGAGTACTGGTACTCGAGGCCGGCGGCAGTGACCGGCGTTTCTGGATTCAAACACCCATCGGATACGGTAAGTCCTTTTACGACGAATCGGTCAACTGGAAATACACTACCGAACCCGAACCCGGCATCAATAACCGGCGTAGCTACTGGCCACGCGGCAAAGTCGTCGGTGGTTCGAGTTCGATAAACGCTATGGTCTATATTCGTGGCCACCAGCAGGATTACGACGACTGGCTGGCGCTCGGTAACCCCGGCTGGGGTTGGCAGGATGTTCTACCCTATTTTAAAAAATCCGAAACCAACTCAGATGGCGGTAATGAATACCGGGGTGATGACGGACCACTCTACGTTAATAACGTCAGCCCACAGTATCACCCACTGTGCCAGACTTTCTTCGAGGCGGCACAACAACAGGGTTTCAAATACAATCCCGATTTCAATGGCGAATCCCAGGAGGGCGTTGGTTTCTACCAGATCACAACCAGGGATGGCCGACGTATGTCAGCCGCCCGGGCTTACCTGCATCCCGCGCTGAAGCGCGACAATTGCGAGATCATCACGCGAGCCCAGGTCTCGAGAATTCTATTCGACGACAAAACCGCCAATGGCGTCGAATTCATTCACAATGGAAAAACCCGACAGATAAAAGCGAACTGCGAGGTCATCCTCAGTGCCGGGGCCATCAATTCACCCCAGGTACTGCAGCTATCGGGTATTGGTGATCCGGTAATGTTAAAAGGTTTCGGGATTTCGCCGCGGGTGGATTTGCCGGGTGTCGGACGCAACCTGCAGGACCATCTTGATTACTGTATTTACTATCGTTCTCGGGTCCCGACACTGAACAATCGTCTTTATCCATGGTGGGGAAAGATGTTAGCCGGCATGCGGTACCTGATGTTCAGGAACGGGCTACTGTCGTTAAGCGTGAACCAGTCGGGTGGTTTCTTACGCGGTCATCCATCACGCCCACGACCGAACCTGCAAATGTACTTCGCTGCGATTACCTATACAACATCGGCACCGGGCGAGCGACCGCTGATGCAACCGGATCCATATCCAGGATTTTTAAATTCCGTTGGGCAAATGCGTCCCACCAGCCGCGGGCATCTGCAGATCGATTCGCCTGATCCAATTGCCCCGGTTAAAATACAGCCCAATTACCTGTCGAGCGAAGAAGATATCACCCAGATGCTCGAAGGCGCCCGTCTGCTGCGCCACCTGGCAAACGCACCCGCGTTAGCCGAAATAATCGACCATGAAATAAAACCCGGACCCTCGGTGCAAAGCGATGACGAACTGATCGATGATATTCGTCAGCGTGCCGACACGGTGTATCACCCCAGCTGTACCTGTATGATGGGCCCTGATCCAAAAACCGCCGTGGTTGATTCAAAATGCCGAGTTTATGGTGTGGATAGATTGCGCGTAGTCGATGCTTCAGTCTTTCCGACGGTCACCTCCGGAAATACCAACGCCCCGACAATCATGGTCGCTGAAAAAGCAGCCGATCTGATACTCGCCTGACAGGAGCATTTCCGTTTCAAGTAATCCAGTTCCATTAGAAATAAGACACCTGGACAATCCCGCGCTCGGATTCAGTGCGATGCTGCTGAGTATCCTGCTGTTCTCACTCATGGACGCGAGTGTGAAATGGCTCGGGGCCAGCTATCCGACAGCGCAGATCATGTTTTTCCGCTGCAGCGTGGCGCTGGCACCGGTGCTCGTTATCATCCTGCTGCGCGGCGGTTCGAGCATTTTAAGAACCCGACAGAAAAAACTGCATCTGTTGCGCAGCGTACTGGGTATCGGAGCAATGGGTTTTGCATTCTATGCATTTTCGCTGATGCCGTTGGCGGAAGCGATATCGATACTGCACACCGCACCGCTGTTCATGACTGCGCTATCGGTCATCGTGCTGCGTGAAACAGTTGGTATTCGTCGCTGGTCCGCGATAATACTCGGGCTTATCGGTATGTTAATGGTCGTGCGTCCCGGCGCCGATATGCTCGCGAGCGGCAGCCTTTTCATGCTGACTGCCGCATTTTTAATCGGCTGCACCACGATTATCATTCGCCATCTCGGCAAGATCGATGATCCTGTCTGTATCACTTTCTATTTTACCGTGACCGGAGTGCTGGTTAGTATTATCGGTATTCTTATCCAGGGTTGGCAGTCTCCTCCCCTGGTGGACCTTGTGCTACTCATCCTGGTTGGATTGTTCGGAGGCATGGCTCAGTACTTGATGACTTTGAGCTATCAACGACTCGCGGTTGGAATCGTGGCACCGCTAAAATACCTGTCCATTGTTTTCGGTGGCGGAATCGCTTTCCTGGTATGGAATGAAATACCCGATCTACAAAGCGTGTTCGGTATCGGCATTATTATTTTGAGTGGTCTTTATACGCTGCACCGCGAACTGGTTCGTGGCGTCGGGACGCGCGCATGATCGACAGCTATCATTTAAGAGCTTATCTCCTGCTGATAGTGACCACCTTGTGCTGGGGACTCAACGCGATATTCGGCAAACTCGCCATCAATGAGATCTCGCCGATGCAGCTGGTTACCTTTCGATGGTTGGGTGTGGTTATATTACTGACGATATTCGCCCGCAAATATATAGTCCGCGACTGGCCAATACTACGACGCCACCTGCCCTTTCTTTGCCTCATGGGCAGCTGCGGATTTACCGCCTTCAACGCCCTGTTTTATGTTGCAGCACATCATACCTCGGCGATTAATATCGGTATATTACAGGGCTCGATACCGATTTACGTGCTGCTTGGCAGTTGGCTGGCCTGGCGTCACCGGATTACACGGATGCAGGTACTGGGCGTTATCATAACCATGATCGGGGTAATTATCGTGGCTTCGGGCGGTGACTGGAATGAACTGCAAAACCTGTCGGTAAGTCGTGGTGACCTGTTTATGCTGATCGCCTGTTTTTTCTATGCAGCCTATTCGATCGGGTTGAGTCGCCGACCCAACGTCAGCGCGCTTGGCCTGTTCGCGATAATGGCGGGCGTGGCCTGGATAGCTTCGATTCCAGTGGTTGCGATCGAGACCTATCAGCAGGGTTGGCAAATGCCGTCACTCACCGGCTGGACGATTGCCGCGGCGGTAACCTTGTTACCTTCGCTGGTAGCACAAATATTCTTTATCCAGGGAGTTGCGCTGATCGGTCCCGGCAGAGCCGGTGTCTTTGTCAACCTGGTGCCGGTATTCGCGTCGATAATGGCGGTCGTATTCCTGCATGAGACTTTCCAGTCTCATCATGCACTTTCGTTAATACTGGTACTTGGCGGTATCTGGCTGTCCGAGATGGGACGTATCAGGCAGACCCAGTAACCCTGGCCGGGAATTAATCGCTGCTGATTTCGAGAGCAACCATGCCGAGCGATTCCATAACTTCAAACACCATGTCATCGGCATACTGACAGGCGAATGCAATCTGGTCGAGCGTCGCGTATCCCCTGTCCCAGTTCTCAATGTCCCCCAGTATGTTCTGGGTTTCCTGTTCGTCCAGTGGAGGCACGTAGGTGCTGAGGCAATTGGCCAGGTAAATCAGGTGGGTGGCATCGCGGTTAGGACCATCATGAACCACCTCATGGTGATTACGGGTGCAATCAATCAACAGTTGAGGCAAACCCCAGTGATCCATCAGCGCTTCACCCACGGCGGTGTGGGTAACACCAACCTGGCTCAACTCGGCGGTTAACGCATCGACCCGTTTTTGAATCATGTACTCTTCCGCAGCAAGCATTCTGTCCGGAACCTTGTTAAAAAGCAGCAACTTGCCAATATCATGCAGCAAACCCGCGGTAAACATCGATTCCGGTTCCTTGATTGCGCTTACTTGGGTTGCCAGCTGACGTGCAATAATCGCTGTCTTGATACTGTGCTGCCAGAATACTTGCATCGAGAACGCGGGATTTTCCTGTTCGCTGAAGACACCTCGGAGGACCGAGCCGATCAGGATATGTTTGAGTCTTTCGCGGCCCAATAATGAAACCGCCTGGGAGACCGAGGCAACCTCGTTGGGCATTCCGTAGTAGGCACTATTGACCATTTTCAAGACGCGGGTGGTAATCGCGGGATCGTTCTGCACCGTATCGCCGATTTGCTGTACGGTACTGGTTTCGTCTTCCAGTTGCTCAGAAACGCGCAGGTAGATTTCGGGCAGGCTGGGCAAATCCTGACCCTTGCCAATTAGCTGCTCCAGGGTCACGGGTTGTAGAATATCGAGTTCGGCGCTCTGCATCATGCAATGAGCATAGCAGAGATATTTTTAAATACAGTGCCGTTCGTCCGGCAGATTTCAGGTGCTTCGAAACCCTGATTCGTGGCCTCGAACTCTGAATTTAAATATTTTATAAAGGCTTGTTTTTCAAATATTTAATGAATATTCTTAATGTATTTTATTATCATAGATCATTCGCTTTCGATACGCCTGAGTAAACATCAGCCAGGTACCTATTCCCTGGATCAGGAACTTTAAGCTGGACGAAACCGGGTTATAGAAGTGATAGCAATTCGTTGGTTATTGCCACAGTACCCATGTCGCCGCCAAATTCGACCGGGCGGATGCGTGCCTCGGCAAAGCCGCGGGAGACGGCGTCTTCGATCAATTGCGACGCATCCTGCAGCGCAGGCTCATCGGCCTTGTCAGCCAGGTACTCGAGCATCAGTGCACCGCTCAGGATGGCTGCAAGCGGGTTAGCCATATCCTGGCCCATGATATCGGGTGCGCTACCATGGGCCGGTTGAAACAATCCGGTTTCATCCCCGATTTCAGCACAGGCCGCCATCCCCATGCCACCGACCAGACCGCCGGCAAGGTCTGAAAGGATGTCGCCAAACATGTTTTCAGTAACCAGAACGTCAAAATCCCAGGGTCGACGAATCAGGTCAAGCGCCTGCGCGTCGATGTAATTGTAATCTGTTTGAATGTCGAGGAATTCCGGCGCAATCTCATCGTAAATCTGCCGAAAAAAAGCCATCGACTTAAACACATTGGCCTTGTCGACACAGGTTAACATCCCTGTGGAACCGCATTGTTTGCGCTTGCGCGCCAGTTCGAAGCCGAAACGATGCAGTTTCTCGGTAGTAGTCCGTGTAATACGCAAGACATCGCGAACTTCCTGGTTGTTAAGCACTTCGCTACGGCCATGCACCGCGGCTGAATAAAAGAGACCCTCGGTTGACTCGCGTAGTATAACGAGATCGATGTTCCGGGCGCGTGGATCTGCGAGTCGTTGCGGTGCGTTTGGATAAGCCCTGACCGGTCGCACCCCGGCATAAAGTTGGTAAATGTCGCGTAAGCGCAGGTGCGGCGAGATTTCCGTGCCGTCCTTATACCTGATGTCCGGCAGTCCAATCGCACCCAGAAAAATCGCATCCGCCTTCCCCGCCGCCTCTTCGCCACCTGTCTCGATATCGCGACCCGTTTCGCGATAGTAAGCTGCACCGGCGGATATTTCGGTATAACTGAGATGGATATTGGCAGTTTTCTCAAGTGCAGCTTCGACAGTAGCAAGCGCAGCATCGGTAACATCGACACCGATACCATCGCCCCTGATGACTGCAATTTGAAGTTTTGAAC
>CALJYH010000107.1 GCA_937984095.1 uncultured Gammaproteobacteria bacterium
CGTAATTCAAATGCGATTTGAGTGCCTGCCATACCGACTCGGAATTAATGATTCGAACGTGATCGGTATTATTTGTAACCAGCAGTTTGGTCAGCGGGTAAGTTTCGCAAAACCGGGTGGATTCGGCAATTGAGCTCTCGGTATCCGATTTATCGTGGGCGATTACGGTGACGTCACCATAACGGGCCAGGTTTGTCGCCAGCTCAAGTCTTTGATAATCGCTGCGATAAACCTTGGCAAATCGATTCGCGTATTGCTTGATCAGGTCAGCATGAAGTTTCAGCTTGACCAGTTTCTTCAGGAAGTAGAGCTTGTAGTTAAAGATGGGTGCGATTAAAAATAACGCCATATCCTTGACCAGCGCAGGGCGCGCATTGGCAATGGCAATACAACCGGTCGAATGACCAACAATTGCGCAAAGCCCGCCATCGGTGGTCTTGACATAGTTTAGTACTTCATTGGTGGTGGTGATGGACTGATGCAGTGTCGCGGGTTTGGTTTCGCTCAACCCATGCCCCAGGTGATCAAAAGCAAGCGCCGTGAAGCCGCATTCGGCCAGTCCGCGCATCAATGGGAAAAACTGGTGCGCGCCGCCGCCCCATCCATGGACAAACACGACCGTGGGGCCTTTGCCCGTTTTATAGGTCTGGATATTGCCATCCTTGGTTTTCATTACAAACTGTTCGAAGCCGCGAGGTAGTCGTACCGTTTTATTGTCCTCTGCTTTCGGGACAAACAGCATGGCGTCGATTTTATCGTTGGTCCAACCGGGAACAAACTTGTCCAGCAAGCTGGCCTTTGTTTTTGCAAACCTCCCAAACAGGTTGCCGACGTTAGAAAAGTTCGGTAACGAAGAGATTTTTTCCATTGGTTCTGCTCTCATTATATTTGGAGTTATGGCTCTAAATATTAGCCGATTTTGGCGCTGAGGCAGGCGCCAGGGGGGGTAAATAAGTCACAGCAAAAGGGTAAATAATGCGTCGCTGACGCGATTAGCGGTGTTGAATTATCTAGGTTCCGACTGCCAGGGGTGATTTCCTGCTAGAGCCCGGCAGGCTCACGATAACCGGTCAAAACCCCACGGGTATTGAGGATTGGCACGCGACAACGCTCCGCGAGCTGCTCCAACTCATCGGGATGGAGTGCATTCAGATGGTGCAGAACCGCGAGTATTGCGACTTCAGCCGCGGCGCCCGTGCCATCGTCGATTTTCAGCGCAACGCCAAGTCCCTGGTCTTTAAGCGCGGCGGTATATACGCCGTCAGCTCCGGTTTTAACAATAACCCTGCGCCCGGTTAACTCGATGATCTGGGTGCATAGCCTGCCCGTGCCTGCGACCATGAAGGGATTGGATGCGATTGCGTTGGTAATACAATCTATCGAGCTACCCCGCGTGGCCGGCAGATCGTCTGGTACCGCTATCCGTGCGAAAGCGGTAGCTATTGCCTTGAGTGGCATTGCGATCACCGGGATACCGCAACCGTCGCGGCTCCAGGGTAAGGCACGCATATCCATGTCTGCCATTTCACCCAGGACATCGAACCAGCGTTGTTGAGCGGGATGTTCACGCTCGATATAACCACCGGTTGCCTCGGCGAGGTATCGGGAGATCGTCAGCATCCCGGTATGTTTGCCGGAGCAATTGTTGTGAATTCTCCCCGGCGCGATATGGTTGATCAGTAAAGATTCGGCAGTTTTGATGTCTGACGGTGAATGTGCACCGCATTCCAGCGCGTCTTCATCGAGTTCGATGCGCCCTAGCCAGTTTCTTATGGTATCGGTATGCTCGGGTTCGGCGCTATGCGAAGAACAGGCCAGAGCAAGTTCGGCATCACTGAGCTGAAAATGATCGGCAGCGCCGGATTCAACCAGCGGTAACGCCTGCAGTGGCTTGATCGCAGAACGCGGGTAAACCAGGGAATCAATCTCGCCCCAGGAGTGCACCAGGCGCCCTTTGGGATCACAAACTGCAATCGCGCCGCGATGACGATTTTCGATGATTTCACCCCGCAGGGTGTTGACCAGGACGGGATTGCTCAATTGGTTGTTACCCTCGGCCAGAGAACTGGAAACCAGTCCTCGCGCAGTTTCTGACCGTCGATCATATCGTGACCGGGATAGGGTGGGGAGGTTCGTCCCGGGCGTTCGGTATAATGCCCATCGTCGCCAACCCAGCGAATCGAGAAGGCACGACGGCGATTATCCTGGAGATTTCCACGCGCACCATGCACGGTGCGAAAATCGAACAAAACTGCATCGCCCGGTTGCATTTCCCATTCGAGAATGGATTCTTCACAATGATCGTCATCAAGGTCGGGCAGGGTCATGTATTGATCGTTTTGTTCACCGTAAAAGTCAGCATCGTCGAGCCATTTCACCGGTAGCACCGGCTTTGGCCATCGGTTCGATCCTGCTACCAGGCGCAGGGTTTCCGCCTTGCTCACCACATCAAGCGGCAACCAGAAGCTGACCGTTTGCGTGCCGTCAGCGAAATAATAAGGTGCGTCCTGATGCCAGGGTGTTGGTTTGGGCGTATTGGGTTCCTTGACCAGGACGTGATCATGGAAAAATTGTGCCGTTTTCGAGCGCATGATTTGTGCAGCGTATTGTGCTGCGTTGGATTCGGTAATGAATCGATGAAACTCGGGAATTCGTTGCCAGTTGCAATAATCGTCCCAGAAGCGGCCATCACCTTCGCCCACCACGTTTTCAGAGAAATAGGGACCAGGCTCATCGTGATTGCGCTCTACTCCAGCGCGCAGTAATCCAACCCAGTCAGTGAATACATCACGCAGGCACACCGCGCCCAGTTCCGCGTAGGTTTCGCAGGCATCGTCGTTAATCGTGCTAAACGTTGCGTTCATTTTAAATGACCCGCTGGCGTCGTGGCCAGCGCTGAATTGTTATCATCGCGACACCGACGATCGCCAGGCTTCCGCCCAGGGCGATCTTGATCGTCAGCGATTCGCCGAGGAAGAATATACCACCAAATACCGAGGTCACGGGCAGTAGAAGTAAAAATGGCATGACCTGGTTGACGCTGTAATGACCCAACAAGCGGTACCAGATTCCGTAGGCGAGCGCCGTCATAATGACGCCGAGATAGATCACCGCGCCCCAGGCCGCAAAGGATGCGGTTTGAATTTGCACTAATTGATTCTGTTCCAGCAGGAAGGAAGCGACAAATAGTTGCGGTGCAGCAAACAGTGACACCCCACTGATCAGGCGAAATCCACCAAGATTACCGAGCTTCTTGA
>CALJYH010000108.1 GCA_937984095.1 uncultured Gammaproteobacteria bacterium
CACGGTTATTTGTTGCATAATTTTCTCAATCCGTACTTCAACAAGCGTAATGATGAATATGGCGGCACGGTGGAAAACCGGGTGCGCTTGCTGCGCGAAGTGATCGAGGATGTCAGCGAGGTCGTCGCCGGACGCTGTGCGGTAGCGGTCCGCTATTCAGTTCCACTGCAATTCGATAACGATCCCCAGGAACTGATCGAGTCTTTCAAACAAATCGCCGAGCTACCCGACCTGTGGGATATCACGGTCAGTGACTATAACATTGAGATGGGTAGTTCGCGCTTCGTCAAGGAGGCGGCGCAGCAGACGCCAGTCGCAGAGCTTAAAACTCTAACCAGTAAACCGGTAGTCAGCGTGGGTCGATTTACGTCACCCGAAACCATGCTTAAGCAGATAAAAGTCGGTGTGCAGGATTTCATCGGTGCGGCGAGGCCGTCGATCGCCGATCCTTTTTTACCACAGAAAATCGACCAGGGTCGTCTCGAAGATATCCGCGAATGTATCGGCTGTAATGTTTGCTATGCACATAATTCGTTAGCTGTTCCAATTCGTTGCACGCAAAATCCGACCATGGGTGAAGAATGGCGTCGTGGCTGGCATCCGGATCGGATCGAACCCCGGCATGCAGACGAATCGGTATTAATTGTTGGTGCCGGTCCCGCAGGCCTTGAAGCCGCCTGTGCCCTTGGCCAACGCGGTTACCCGGTGATCCTGGCCGAAGCAGAACAGGCGCTCGGCGGACGAGTCAGTCGTGAATCGCGCTTGCCCGGAATGTCTGAGGTTGCCCGGGTACGTGACTGGCGCCTGGGGCAGCTGGCACGCATGGCGAATGTCCAGATCTACCCGGAAAATAGACTCGATGGGGACGCGATTCTCGAGCTCGATAGCCAGCATGTCATCCTTGCGACCGGTGCCCATTGGCGTGACGATGGCATCGGTCGCTGGAACAATGTTGCTTTTGAAGGATACGATCAGGATAACGTGGTTGGTGTCGAGCAGATACTGGACGGATTTGTGCCCAACGGACATGTGGTTATTTATGACGATGATCACTATTATCTGGGCAGTGCGATCGCGTTGTTGCTGCGAGAGAGAGAAATGGCGGTTACCATCGTCACGCCGGAGACTGCAGTTTCAAGCTGGAGTATCTTTACCGACGAGCATGCATCGCTTATGAAAGAACTGATCGAAGCCGGGATCGAAATCGTTACCGCCAAGGGCCTGCATGCGTTCGTACCAGGAGCGGTTCAACTAGAATGCGTCTTTAGCGGTACCGAATCGCAAATTGCGGCAGATTTCCTGGTTCCTGTCTGCGCGCGGATTCCTAACGACGTGCTCTGGCGTGAACTGGTGGCACGACGCGAAGAATTTGATGCACGGGGAGGCTTGTCGGTTCAGCGAATCGGCGATTGCCAGGCTCCGGGGATTATCGCTGCCGCGGTATACGCGGGCCATAAAGCAGCGCGTGAACTGGGATGCAGCGAAGTTGAATTTAAACGTGACCGGGTAGTGGTGTAGTGGCAAGAGATCCAAAGTACGACATATTGTTTGAGCCGGTAAAAATAGGGCCAGTAACGGCACCGAACCGATTTTTCCAGGTGCCACATTGTAATGTACTGGGTCATGGTCGCCCGCGCGCTGAAGCTGCTAATCGAGGCGTTAAGGCCGAAGGTGGCTGGGGCGTGGTCTGCACCCAGGAAGTTGAGATCCATCCGAGCGCGGATATAACACCCTCTCTCGAGGGACGCATCTGGGATCAGCATGACATTCCACAGCATCGTTTGATGACCGATGCGGTGCACCAGCATGGCGCTCTCGCTGGTATCGAGCTTGTCTATAACGGCAGTCATACCCCCAATCTGTATAGCCGCATCGCACCGATGTCTGCGAGTGCGATCCCGGTACATACCGATTTACCGATCCAGGCACGTGCAATGAGCAAACGCGACATCGCCGACGTACGGCGTTGGCACGTCGAAGCAGCCAAACGCTCGCAGCAGGCGGGCTACGATATCGTCTATGTCTATGCCGGGCATAATTTGAGCCTGTTACAGCATTTTTTTAAACCCCAGTATAACCAGCGCAGTGATGAGTATGGCGGTAGCCTCGAAAACAGGGTCAGATTCGCCAGGGAGGTATTAATTGATGTTAAAGAAGCCGTTGGCGATCAATGTGCCGTTGCGTTTCGCTTTGCAACCGATGAATTGATGGGACCGGATGGCTTGCGCTGGGAAAGAGAAGGACGCGATATTGTCGGCATGCTGGCCGAGATTCCGGATCTCTGGGATGTCAATATCAGCGATTGGGCTAATGATTCGGCCACGGCGCGGTTTGAACCCAACGAAGGTTTCCAGGAACCCTATACCGCGTTTGTCAAAACGCTGACCAGTAAACCGGTCGTAGGGGTAGGGCGGTTTACTTCGGCAGACGCGATGGTTTCGCAAATCAAGCGCGGGGTGCTCGACCTGATCGGCGCGGCGCGTCCCTCGATCGCCGATCCGTTTTTACCGCGCAAGATTGATGAAGGTCGTATCGAGGACATCCGTGAATGCATAGGCTGTAATATTTGTGTGGCCCAGGACAACCTGGTGGCACCAATTCGCTGTACTCAAAACCCGACCCAGGGAGAGGAGTGGAAGCAAAACTGGCATCCGGAAAAAATCGATGCGGCGCTTAGCGACGATACGGTACTGGTGGTCGGTGCCGGGCCTGCAGGTCTTGAATGCAGTATGCAGCTTGCAAATCGGGGTTACGCGGTAACACTGGCGGAAGCTAGCGAGGTCCTCGGTGGAAGAGTCGTACGCGAGAGTGAATTGCCGGGAATGGCAAGCTATGCGCGGGTGCGTGATTATCGAGAGAATCAGATCCGGCAAAAACCCAATGTCGATATCTACCTCGGTAATTACTTGAGTACGAACGACATCATCGAACTGCAGATACCGCATGTATTGATTGCAACCGGCGCGCACTGGCGCCGCGATGGCGTTGGCCGACAGCACGCTTTCCCGATTGAAGGCCTCGAAAATGCCTTGGTTTTAACCCCGGACGATGTGCTTGCGGGCGCAGAAGTCGACGGCAGGGTACTCATTTACGATGACGATCACTATTTCATGGGCAGTACCATCGCCGAGCGCTGTCGTAACCAGGGTCATGATGTCTGCTTGGTTACGCCACAGTCGAAGGTGTCGAGCTGGACCGATTACACGCTTGAACAGGAGAAAATTCAGGCGAGATTACTGACGCTGGGGGTAGAGATAGTTGTTTCGCATGAACTGCTGGAGGTTGAAGGGGGTCGTGCGACGATTACGAATATTTACAGCGACGCGCATCAGCAGCAGCTCGATTTCGAGACCTTGATTCTGGTGACTTCGCGGCAATCGGATGATGTGTTGTACCAGGCACTGCTGGAGCACGAAGATCGTTTTAAAACTCTGCGCGCAATCGGCGATTGCAATGCCCCGGGTACGGTCGCAGCCGCGGTTTACGATGGCCACTCGGCGGCACGCTACCTGGAGTCGACTCAGGATATTTATGCGCCACTGTTCACGCGAGAAATGCCCGCGCTGGATTAAACGGGGTTAGCTCGCATCCTTGTTGGCGGCGAACCGGTAAAGCATCTCGAGGCCGAGGGTGGCGCCCGCCAGTGAAGTAATCTCTGCATGATCATAGGACGGGGCGACTTCGACCAGGTCCATGCCAACCAGTTTAATTCCCGACAGGCCACGGATGATTTTGAGTGCGCGATCCGTAGATAATCCGCCCACCACCGGGGTGCCCGTGCCCGGCGCATAACTCGGGTCGAGGCAATCGATATCGAAGGTCAGGTAGCAGGGACTATTACCCACTCGATTATGGATACGCTCGACAATGGCTTCGACACTGAGGTCATTGGCAACTGCAGCGCTGACAACTTCGAACTCGTGCCGGCTCTCGGTGTAGGTGGTGCGAATCCCGATCTGGATACTGTTATCGGCATCGATAATGCCTTCGCGCGGCGCATAATGGAACATGCTGCCATGGCTGCAGTTCGACCCTTGCTCGGCATAGGTGTCCGTGTGGGCATCAAAATGAATCAGTGCGAGCTTGCCGTGCTGTTTGTGATGGGCGCGCAACAAGGGCAGGGTGACGAAGTGATCGCCACCAAAACTGAGCGTCGTTTTACCGGCGGCGAGCAAAGGGCCGTAATGCGTTTCAATTTCAGCAAAAAATCCTTCGGTGCTGCCGGTTGGGAATTCAAGGTCGCCGTAATCGGCGACGCGAATCCGGTCATTCAGGGAGAAATCCCATGGCCAGCGTTGTTCCTCCCAGTTCAGGAAGGCGCTAGCCCGGCGTATCGCAACCGGCCCGCTGCGGGTACCGGAACGCCCGGTGGTTCCGAGATCGTAGGGTAGTCCAATTACAAATACGTCGGCATCGTCAGCATTACGGGACAGCGGCTTGCCCAGGTAACCATAGACATTGGCGTACATTGAATCGCCGGTGGTGAAGTTAGTTTCGCTCATTTACAGGTACCAGTCATATTCCCTCGGGCTGATGAAATTTTGGAAAGCGGCAGCCTCGGCGCTGCGGTGTCGACAGTATAGATCGACAAAATAGCGGCCCATAAGATTATTAAGCGCTCCACTGTCAAACGTTGCCGCCAGTGCCTTCGTCATATCAAGGGGCAGGTTCTCGTCACGACCGGTAACCGCCTCGGTGGTGGGTGCGCCGGGATCCAGCTGGTTTTCAATGCCGTGTAACATGCCTGCCAGGGTTGCTGCCATGGCCAGGTAGGGATTGGCATCGGCGCCCGGAACGCGGTTTTCGACCCGCCAGGCGCCTTGCTTGGCGAGGGGAATACGGAATGCGACGGTGCGGTTTTCGTTACCCCAGGTCAGGCTGACCGGGGCACAGCTGGTACCTCCGCGGTAACGACGATAAGAATTGATGTTGGGTGCCCAGAATGACATCGCGGCTGGCATCGTCGCGAGCAAACCTGCGATCGCCTGATGCAGTCGTGGATGCGCCTTGTTGCCCCTGGCGAAGACATTCTTGCCTTTGCTGTCGACCACGCTGATATGCATGTGCAGCCCATTACCTGCATGTTCCAGCATCGGCTTGGCAATAAAGCTGGCTTCCATACCATGTTTCTTGGCTACCTCGATGACGATTCGTTTGAACAAACAGGTTTCATCAGCGGCTCGAAGTACGTCGGCGTGATGATTGAAATTAATCTCGAACTGGCCTGGGCCCAGTTCTGAAGAAATGGCCCCGGTATCGATATTCTGCAATTGACAGGCGTGAATGATGTCGTCGATAACCTCTTCGAAATCACCAATCCGCGTGTTCGACAGGACTGTCGCGGTATCGACGCGACCTGTTTTCGGATTACGCACCAGTTGCACCAGGCCGTTGGCGTCACGCTGGGCCTGGAACAGGTAAAACTCGAGCTCGAAGGCAACCATCGGCTGCCATTTCCTGGACGCGAAGGCGGCCACCACTCTTTGCAGTACCTGGCGCGGCTCGAAATATGATGGTTGATCGCTACTACAGGTTGTCGCGAGCACCTGGGCGCGCGGCCGATTGCCCCATTTGGTCAGACACAGACTGCCAGGCACCAGGTAAAAATGTGCATCGGGGTCACCATCGTCAATGCCGTAGTGCAGGCCATCCAGTGGTTCGCCGAGCGTACTCAGGACAAACATACTGGCCGGCATCGCAAGTCCTTCCTGTGCAAACGTAGCCAGTTTGCTTACCGGGTAACGCTTGCCAAAAAAGTGCCCGCAAATATCCGAGGTCAGTACCTCGAACTGTTTTACATCTGGATTTGCCTTCAAAAACCGGGTGATTTCACGCTTTAGCTGATTGCTGTCTGGATGATTCATAGAATTGAAAGTGAACCTTTAAGTTGGGTGATTTGTGATCACAGTATTTAGCCCTGATGACGATTTCCGGCCCACAGATATTCTTCGCTTGTTAATGAAATTGATTACCATGTCTATCCAGGGATTGGCGCTCAGGCAACTCCCTGGAAATAGTCATGAATACCGTCAACGGTTTTTATCGACGCGATACCGTCGCGAATATCCGCTTCGATCGCTCGCCTCAAGCCAAACAAATTTCTTTGCCTGAGTGCTTCAAGAGCTTCTACATGACGATCAACCAGGTAAACTTTTTCTAGCTTGCTGATTGCGATCCGCGAAAATGGACCGAGTTGCAACCACAGGCTTTCAATCAATGGAACCGCAATCTGGAATGGATTTGCGCAATACAGGTGCCGGTGAAACGCCTGGTTGTGGAGACTGATATTATCAACGTCGTTGTGCTCAACGGCCGCGTCAATTTTCGCGTCGATTTGCTCGAGAATTTCGATATCCTGTTCTTTTATATAGGGTAATGCGCCTTCCGCAGCATGGGTTTCGAGAAGTATTCGCAGTTCGCAGAGTTCGCCGAATTTCTCTGCGGTCATGGATGGCACGATAACCCGACGATTGTTTTTGACCTCGACGGCGCCCTCGCATGCCAGGCGATGCAGTGCTTCGCGTACCGGCATCGGGCTGACCTGCAGGATTTCGGCGAGGCCACGAATGGTCAGGGGTTTGCCCGGTTCGATACGGCCACACAACAGGTTATTGCGCAGTAACTGGTAGACCCATTGGTGGGTTTTCAAGTCATCCGATTTTTCTATCATTAACAGCTTTAAATCTTTCGGATCGCTCGATTTCATAGGGTCATGTCCATATTGCAGACGAAATATTTAATCACAAATGTAATGGCATCACCAACAGCAGTGTTGCTAATGGTGTTGCCGGGTCGATAGAATATGATCACCTTTTTAAGGTGCGTGCGCGAATTTGTGCTGGCGATAAAACTGGTGGTGGTATATTTGCGCGCTTAACGAACGGGAAAAAGCTCATGAAAATCGGAATACTCGAAGCCGGACTGCTACGTGAAGAAATGGCCGCTCGTTTCGATCCCTACCCAGTCATGTTTGAACGCTTTATTGGGGTCTCCGGGCATGATTTCGAATTCGAGTCATTTTGCGTGATAGAAGGGGAAATGCCGGCATCGATCAACATATGCGATGGCTGGTTGATTACCGGCTCACGGCATGGTGTTTACGATAACCTTGACTGGATGTTTCCACTGGAGGATTTTATTCGCCAGCTGGCAGGCACTGAAATTCCGCTAATCGGAGTATGCTTTGGCCACCAGATCATTGCCCAGGCGCTGGGTGGCGAGGTCGTCAAATCGGATAAAGGCTGGGGCGTTGGTCTGCACCGATATCGTATCGATCAGACGCATTCCTGGATGGGCAACGGATTGCTACAGGTCGGAATCTATGCCTTCCATCAGGACCAGGTAGTAAAGCTCCCTGATTCAGCCGAGGTATTTTCAAGCTCTGATTTTTGTCCGTACGCGGGTCTCAGCTACGGTAATTCGATTATAAGTTTGCAAGCTCACCCCGAATTTGAAGAGGACTATGAAATTGCACTGCTCGAAGCCTATGGGGGAACCGTGGTGCCTCAGGAGGTGGCACAACAGGCGCTTGATTCGATGAGTGGTGGTAATACGGAAGACAGGCAGGTGCTCGCTAGCTGGTTCGCCGAGTTTTTCCGGTCGCGCCAGCGCCGTCAGCAAACCGACCAGTCCAGGCAAGCGCAATAGCGGCTCCATACAATCTGCAGGGATTGATTACGATTGGGCCTGGATCGGTTTTTCGAGCTGTGCAATAAGAAAGTCTTCAAACTCTGTACGCGGCATGGGCTTGCCAAAAAAGTAACCCTGTACAAAATCGCAGTTGAGTGACCTCAGGAATTCCCACTGCTCGGCGGTTTCCACGCCTTCAGCGATAACCTCGAGGCGTAATCCCTGGGCCATCGCGATGATTGCCTGCACCAGGACTGCATTTTCCTTATCACCAGGCAGGTCCATAATAAAGCTGCGATCGATTTTTACGGTATTTACCGGATAATTCTTCAAATAGCTGAGTGCGGAAAATCCGGTGCCGAAGTCATCCACCGAAAGCCTGACACCGCATTTACTGATTTCGTTAATATAGGTATTAACTTCGGGCGAGTCATCCAGTAACAGGCCTTCGGTGATTTCCACTTCGAGTAAATCCGGGTTCCATGCGTACGTTTCGAGCTGTTCCTTTATCGTGTCAAACAACAGATTGTTGCGGAACTGGATCGACGATGCATTAACCGCAATA
The DNA here is from genome assembly GCA_937984095.1 of uncultured Gammaproteobacteria bacterium. Classification (GTDB taxonomy): domain Bacteria; phylum Pseudomonadota; class Gammaproteobacteria. Next base: position 8,195 of record CALJYH010000108.1, read on the forward strand.
CGCAAGCCGGTACCAAACTGCTTATTCCAGTGAGCCCCGGTTTCAATTGCCTTTTTTAACACCCAGCAACCGAGTTCGGGTATCAAACCGGCACTTTCCGCGGCAGGAATGAATTCGTCGGGAAATACCTGCCCAAGATTTGCACTCTCCCACCGCAGTAAAGCTTCTGCCGAAACGACCTGGCCGGACGCGGCATCGACGATGGGTTGGAAAAATACGGTGAACTCGTCGTTGGGTAGTGCCTTGCGCAGGTTATCCTGGAGTTCGCGTTGGCGATGCGCCTTAATGTTGATATCTTCGGTAAAAAAGCGAAAGGTATTCTTGCCCTGGTTCTTGGCCTGGTACATGGCCTGGTCGGCATGGTGTAACAGGGTTTCGACGTCGTCGCCATGATCCGGGTAGAGCGCAATGCCGATACTCGCACCGACCGTAATATTGTGTCCCTTGAAATCTAGTGGGAGCGAGGCTTCGGTGAGCAGCTTTTCAATCTTGGTAATCAGTGTTGTTTCGCTATCGATGTCGGTCAACAACACGATGAACTCATCTCCGCCAATTCTGGCGACGGAATCGGTCTGACGCACGATACCTCTGAAGTTGTCGGCGACCTGGGTTAACAGCTTATCGCCCGCTTCGTGGCCGAAGTGATCGTTAACATGCTTGAATCCATCGAGGTCAACGTAGATAACGGCACTTGAGAAATTATAACGCCGTGAGCGGTAAATCAATTCGCTGAGTTCTTCGTACAGGCCCCGTCGATTCGACAGGTTGGTCAGGGGGTCATGGGTCGCCAGATGTTCGACGCGATGCTCGGCTGCGCGACGTTGTTCAACCTCCAGTTCAAGACCATGTCGCAGTGACCAGAGATCGAGAAATACAAGAACCTTGGAGATTAGTACTGTTTTGCGAATGGGTTTTTCGATATAGTCGACCGCTCCCGAGAGATAGGCCTTTTCAATCTGGCCGTCATCCTGGGTAGCCGTAATGAATATGATCGGTATCGATCGTGTTCTTTCATTTTCATTTAGTAGCCTGGCCACCTCGAACCCGTCCATTACGGGCATCTGCACGTCAAGCAGAATCAGCGCAATATGATCTTCATGCTCTTCCGCGGCCAACAGGGCCTGTTCACCGGATTCGGCCGTAATGATGTTGGCATCGATCGGTTTCAACAGCACCTGCAGCGCAACCAGGTTGGCCTTGGTGTCGTCGACGATAAGAATCTTGGCTTCAGGCATTATTTGTTTTAACTAACCATGCGTATAGTCCAGGCCGCCAGTACTGGGTTGCTGGCAGTCGTTTGCTTAGCGCTTTTATCGGCATATTCATATAAATATTAAGTTTTCTGACTATATAGAGACTTATTCCAGGTTGAGGACCGGAGTAACCAGATTTGCTGGCCAATATTGCGATCGATGCTAAAGCATCTGCTTTCTTCAACTATAGTCTGCTGATTACCCTTAATTTATAGTCAATGTCTGAGCAAAAAGAGAAACCTACAATCCTGCTGGTTGCGAGTTCGGCACACAGCATCAAGCTGGTTAGCAAGCATTTGCAGAAACATTTCGCGCTGCTAACGGCCGAGGATGCAGAAGCAGCCTGGGATTCGCTACTGAAGGATCGCGAGATTGTGCTGGTTATTTGCGAGCTGGAAATAATGATTAATCAATTCGGCCTGCTCGAAAGAATCCGTAGTGCCGGCGACAGTTGGCTTGCGGCAACTCCGATACTGTTACTGGTTGGGGAAAACGACGCAGACGCGGGACGTGAGCTTGCTTTTCAGATGGGGGCGACCGACTTTATTAACCTTCCCTTCGCCAGTAGCGAGCTGACGGCCAGGGCACGCTTGCACGCAAACCTTTACTTGCAACACTCGATGGAATCACCCGAGGAAATGCAACAGGTTTCCGCGGCCAACCTGTTACAGCAATTATCACAAACCAACTTCTTTAATTCACGTGCACACCAGGAATTATCTTTTGCGCAACGCCATCGGGGTAATTTTAGCCTGTGTAAGCTCAAGCTCGACAATGTCAAGTCGATTATGCAGAGCTTCGATAAAGCGAAAACAACTAGCATCGTAAAAGGGGTGGCCGGGATAATCCAGCAAACACTGCGTACAGAGGACACAGCGTGCTATCTCGGTAATGCCGAGTTTTACCTGCTGTATCCTGCAACCAACGGCATTGGGGCAACCGATGGCGTCAACCGTATTCTAAAGCGAGTTTCCAGTTCCCAGATGCGTATTGATGACGTGCGGGTCAAGGTGACTTTAAGCGGAGCGGTATATAGCTGCCTGGCAACTGATAACAGTGACCTCGAACAGATATATGCACGACTCGACGCCAGCCTGGAGCAGGCCCAATCTGCGGGTGGTAACCGGGTTGTCAGCTCATCGGCATCGAGTGAAGAGCGTCGTGTTTCGGTCGATCGAGCTTTAAAACTGATTGAGCAGGGTAGTACCGACGAGTTGACTTCGGATGCCGCACCATTGTTATTAAGTATTCTGCCACTGCTCGAATTTGCGGACGGGGTACTCAAGCTTGGGTTACGATCGGTCAACTCGAAACTTCGCGAAAAGCTCGATATCCTTTCTGGATCTGACTCTTAGTAATAGTTGCAATTTGAAACTATATATTGCCGGTAGAGTCAAATTATTATAGTGTTAGGAACTGCTTAATCGACCCTAAAATGTTCGAGTTTCCCGAATGAATATTCTGCTCCTGTTGGGTGCCCTGTTTGCATTGTTTTATGCGATCGCCCGGCATCAAATTCCGTTTCGTACCCTGGCCTTGATGACCCTGTTCTTTCTCGTGATATTTACACTTGCGGGCGGGTTCAGTTTCTTTTGGGGGCTGATATTCTGGACCGCGTTTCTGGTACCTGCGGTGCTACTTGGATTGCCGCACATTCGCCAGCAGTTCCTGACCCGTCCTTTACTGCATCGCATACGCAAGATACTGCCGCCGATGTCCGAAACAGAACGTGATGCTATCGAGGCTGGCAACATCTGGTGGGAAGCGGAATTGTTTCGAGGCGCCCCCGACTGGCAGCTGTTAAAGAATTACAGATTGCCCGTGTTAAGCGACGAAGAGCGGGCTTTTATCGAGGGCCCGGTAGAACAGCTGTGCGCGATGATCGACGACTGGGACATCACTCACAAACGACTGGACCTTCCTCCAGAGGTTTGGGCGTTTTTGAAGCAGCATCGTTTTTTCGGCATGATCATTCCCAGGCACTACGGGGGTCTCGAATTCTCGGCCTACGGTCATTCGGCCGTGGTGACAAAAATAGCGTCACGCAGTATTACAGCCGGGGTCACCGTCATGGTCCCGAATTCACTCGGTCCGGCCGAGCTGTTGTTACATTATGGAACCGATGAACAAAAGGATTATTACCTGCCGCGACTGGCCGATGGACGTGAAATTCCCTGTTTTGCATTAACCGGGCCGTTTGCTGGTTCTGATGCCGGGGCTATACCCGACCACGGCGTGGTCTGCATGGGGGATCATGAGGGCAAGCAGGTACTCGGTTTACGTCTCAACTGGGAGAAGCGCTATATCACGCTCGGTCCGGTAGCAACTGTGCTGGGTCTCGCATTCAAGGCTTTCGATCCCGACGGCTTGCTTGGCGACGAGGAAGAACTCGGAGTCACCTGCGCCTTGATCCCGTCCGACACTCCCGGGATTACGATTGGTAAACGACATTTCCCGCTAAACGTTGCGTTCCAGAATGGGCCTAATAGTGGCAAAGATGTATTCATCCCCCTGGAATACGTCATCGGTGGGCAACAGAATATCGGCAACGGCTGGCGTATGCTGGTGGAATCCTTATCGGTCGGACGCGGTATCTCACTGCCAGCAGTTGGCGTGGCGGCAGGTAAGGCAAGCGTCCGCACTACCGGCGCCTATGCCCACGTGCGCAAGCAGTTCAACACCTCGATCGGCAAATTTGAAGGTGTCGAAGAAGCACTCGCCCGAATCGGCGGCATGACATACATGATGGAAGCAGGACGACTGCTGACCCTGAGCGCACTCGATAGCGGTGAGAAACCTTCGGTCATTACCGCGATACTTAAATACTACAATACCGAGCACATGCGCCAGGTCGTCAATGACTCAATGGATATACACGGGGGCCGGGGTATCTGTATCGGGCCTACCAATTACATCGCCCGTGCCTACCAGTCTATCCCGGTCGGGATCACGGTCGAGGGCGCCAACATACTGACCCGCAGCATGATTATTTTCGGGCAGGGTGCTATCCGTTGCCATCCCTTTCTGATGGCCGAGATGCAAGCCGCGATGATGGAAGACCAGTTGGACGCGGAAGATGCTTTCGATAAGGCATTACGTGGCCATGCAGAGTACTTTTTAACCAATTTCTGCCGTGCCTTCGTTTATGGAATCAGTGGTAGCCATTTGGCGCCAGCACCCTACCCGGGTCGCATCGGTGACTACTACCAGCGTCTGGGCCAGATGAGCGCGGCGTTTGCTGTATGCGCTGACCTCGTGTTAATGGTTTTGGGCGGTTCTTTCAAACGCAAGGAAATGCTTTCTGGTCGATTTGCTGACGCACTGGGTTACATGTTCTACGCCTCGGCCGCGTTGAAAAAATTTGATGCCGATGGCCAGCCGCGAAACGATTTACCGCTGGTTGAGTGGTCAACCAAGTACTGCCTCTACCAGGTACAGATGGCGCTTGACGAGATTTTGCGCAATTTTCCAATAAAGTGGTTGGGTGTACTGGTGCGTCATACCATATTTCCGCTGGGACTCAATTTGCGTCAACCAAACGACTCGCTCAGTCATCGGGTTGCAGCCCTGGTGATCAGGCCGGGAGAAGCGCGTGATCGATTAACCGCGGGCATCTATAGTACCGATGACCCGAATGATATAACCGGTTGTCTCGAGGATGCGCTGCACAAGGTGATAAAGGCGGAACCAATCGAACGACGTCTGCGCCACGACCAGCTGGAACAACACGGACTTGAAGATTACCAGCAGTGGGTTGGCAGGCTCAAACAATCGGGTCAGGTTTCAGCCGAGGAAGCTGATATACTGCTGCAGGCTCGGGCAGCGACGACAAGGGTTATCATGGTGGATGACTTTACGACCGACGAGATGACAAATAAAATGAGCGCATCTAAAAGGGCCGCGCCGAAAAAAAAGGCGGTAAAGCCATCGAAGAAAAAGGCTGTAAAAAAGAAACCGACAGCTAAATAGAAGCGGACCAGGGAAACGGCCAGGAATCCTTGCCCGCGACAATAATAATACCGTTGCCAGCTTTGGGGGCATGCAAATGGAGAAGGTCTGGTTAAATAGTTATCCTCCCGGGGTTCCGGAAGAGATTGACATCGATGCCTATCGGTCAGTCACCGATGTGTTTGAACAGGCAATCAAGTACTTTGGCGAAAGTCCCTGTTTTTCCAACCTTGGAACCACGCTCAGCTATAACGATATGGATCGTTATACCGACCAACTCGCGAGTTATTTACAAAGCCTGCCTGGATTAAACAAGGGAGATCGTGTTGCCGTCATGATGCCTAACGTGCTACAGAATCCAATCGCAATTTTTGCAATCCTGCGGGCCGGGTTTACTGTCGTCAACACCAACCCGCTATATACACCTCGTGAGCTCGAGCACCAGTTATCAGATTCGGGTGCCAAAGTCATTGTTGTGATGGAAAACTTTTGCCATACCCTGGATGAAGTCATCGGCGATACCCCGATTCAGCACGTTATTACAACCCAGCTCGGCGATATGCTGCATTTCCCGAAGTCCCTGATTGTCAACCTGGTCGTCAAGTATATAAAAAAAATGGTGCCCAAATTTTCCCTGCCGCAAAGAATAACTTTCAAACAGGCGCTGCAGCTGGGCTCAGATCAGCGTCATCAAGCGGTGCCCTGTAGTCACGATGATCTTGCGTTTTTGCAGTACACGGGCGGTACTACCGGTGTGGCCAAGGGCGCCATGCTCTCGCATGGCAATATGATCGCAAACATGCAACAGGCTTCCTCCTGGATCACGAATTCTGTCAAAGAGGGTGAGGAAGTCATTATTACGGCACTTCCGCTTTATCATATTTTTTCGTTAACCGCTAACTGCCTGACCTTTATGAAGGTTGGCGCGCTCAATTACCTGATTACCAATCCGCGCGATATGCCGGGCTTTGTCAAGGAGCTGCAAGGCCTTAGATTTACCGCGATAACTGGGGTTAATACGCTGTTCAACGGTTTGATGAATACGCCCGGGTTCGAGGAAATCGATTTTTCCAATCTGAAACTCTCGCTCGGCGGTGGTATGGCGGTTCAGCAGCCGGTAGCCGAGCGTTGGAAGAAGTTGACGGGTACCCCGTTACTCGAAGCCTATGGATTGACCGAAACTTCGCCAGCGGTATGCATAAATCCTTTAACTGTGAGTGAATACAATGGCAGCATCGGTTTGCCGGTGCCGTCGACCGAAGTCTCGGTGCAGGATGAGGATGGCAATTTGCTGCCCCAGGGTGAAACCGGCGAACTATGCGTACGCGGCCCCCAGGTTATGCAGGGTTACTGGCAGCGACCCGGGGAAACCGCCAAGGTATTGTCTGATGATGGTTGGTTTAAAACCGGTGATGTCGCGCAAATGGATGAACTGGGATTCTTCCGTATTGTCGATCGACTCAAGGATATGATCCTGGTATCCGGATTCAATGTTTATCCAAACGAAATTGAAGCCGTAATTGCGGGCCATGAGGGCGTGCTCGAGGTGGGTGTTATCGGTGAGCCCGATCGGGACAGCGGCGAGGTTGTTAAAGCAGTTATAGTGAAAAAGGATCCCACGCTTGACGAGGCGTCGGTAATAGCGCATTGCCGCGAGAATTTAACCGGATACAAGGTGCCTAAAATAATAGAATTCAGGGATGAATTACCGAAAACCAACGTCGGTAAAATACTGCGGCGCGAATTGCGGTAACCTGACTGCCAGCAAAGGACAGCTGTAACCTTCTGTCGACGAACAGAATCCTTAATAACCGCTGATTTTTGCGTGCATCGGCCTGGTGTCTTCGAAACGCTGTTTTTGCTCGTCACTCGCGCTGGTTTGAAAATCTCGCTTCCATTCCTCATTACTCATACCGTACACATATTTTTGCGCCGCGGCGTAGTCGAAGTCCGGCTCAATCTGTTTGGCGGCAGCGGAGTACCATTTAGACAGGCAGTTGCGACAAAAGCCCGCGAGGTTCATGAGATCGATATTCTGCACATCACTGCGTTGTTGCAGATGGGCTACCAGAGATCGAAATGCTGCCGCTTCGGCTTCGGTTTGCTGATCTTTTGTCATGGTTTGTTACTCACCTATAATGGACTGCTTTTTTAACATAAAAATCTCGATGCCGGCAAACGATATAAACCGATGGATGTCCGCCTTGCTCGCACAGCTGGAGTTCAGTCGACAGCGCCAGCTGGTTGCATTGCAGGGACCGCAATCCTGGTGTGACGAACAATTTAATAAACTGTTTCGGGTGGATGCATCGATGCAGCTGGTGTCAAATCGAAAGCTTAACGCGACTGCAGTCCCTTTCAGCAAGGCCGATACCTGTCTCGGAGGCGAGGCTCGGCTCGTGGTGCTGGATCTGTTTGATGGATTCAATGCCGATGTTTTGTGTATCGTCGCCGGGCTGGTGCAGGCAGGTGGGGTTCTACTGTTACTGTCTCCGACAGTTAAAGACTGGAATTTGCGAACCGACCGCTACGGCTGTTGGCAGGATCAAAAGTTGTCCTTGCAAGCACGTTTCGTCGAGTATTTTTTTTCTTCGCTGGAGCAGGATAGGGAAACCGGAATACTGGTAACCCCAGATTTTGACTTTAGTGCAATAGACTCATTACCCGAGCTAAAGGCGTTACATAAAACTCAGCTCGAGCAGGGACAGAGCAACGGCCAGGCGCACTGCCTGCAGCGAATCGAGCAGTGGGTGCAAAGCGGTCAAAACGGGGTTGCATTGATCAATGCCGAGCGTGGTCGCGGCAAGAGCACCTGTCTGGGACTGTTGGTAAAGCGCTTGCAGACAAGGTGTCGGATATTGATTTCGGCGAACTCGAAACAAACCTGCGCACAGCTGTTGCAACTGGTGCCGGATGCTGAATTTGTAGCGCCCGATAGACTGATGCAAAAACGCCTCGAAGCCGATCTGCTGGTCATCGATGAGGCCGCGATGATCCCTTTGCCGATGTTGCATCAATTAGCCAGGCTTTACCCGAGGCTGGTGATGGCAACTACCAATGGTGGATACGAAGGTACCGGACAGGGATTTATGCTGCGCTTTGTCACGGCACTGGATTCAAAAAAACTGATGCAGCTTAGCCTGGATAAGCCGGTGCGCTGGTGTCAGGGTGATCAACTGGAGGCCTGGCTCAATCGCACGCTAATGTTGAAGTCAGACAGGCTCGATCCCCCGCCGGCGATGGATCCAGGAGCCTGCGAGATGCAATTGCTGAAGGATCCGGGCGACCCTGATAATTTTTCGTTGTTACGACAGGTTTACGCATTGCTGAATGCGGCACACTACCGTACCAGGCCTTCGGATTTGCGCATGATGATGGAGAATCCTGATCTGTTGCTGATCGCTGCATTCCAGCAGGGCGTTGTTGTCGGTGCCGCATTACTAAATATCGAGGGTGGACTCGACGATGATTTGTGCCGTGAGATTTTTCTCGGGAGACGCCGACCGAGGGGGCATCTGCTGGCACAGATGCTAACCGCCCAGGCAGGCCTGAAAAATTTCGCCGGGTACAGAGGTATACGTGTTCAGCGCATCGCCGTGGCCGAAACCCATCGACGCCGGGGTTTCGGAACCCGCTTGCTTGAATTTGCACTGCGCTATGGACAGGAAAATTCCCTGGATTACCTGGGCGCGAGCTTTGCGCTCGATCCGGAAACCCTGTGTTTCTGGCAGCAGGCTTGTTTCTCGCTGGTTCATGTCAGCTACGCCCAGGGTAAATCAAGCGGCGATCAATCGATCGTCGTATTGCGTTCGATCACGCCTGAGATCGATGCTGAAATAGATTTACTGCAGCAGCGAATTCAGCGACAACTGCCGACCTGGATGACACAGTTCCTGCAATATATGAGTGCCGATCAAGTTTCGTCGCTGTTGCGCTTTGCCGATTTTCGTACTTCTATCGACGAGCTTGAGCAACAGGAAATCGAAGCCTTTGCCCGTGGTAACAGGGGATTCGAGCTATGTTTTGCGAGCCTGCAAAAATGGGTCATGCAACGCGTTGCGCGATCTTCCGACGAATCCGATAGCCTGCTAATTGAAAAAGCGATTCAGAACCGAAGCTGGGATTTGCTCGAGCGTGAATCCGGTGCAGAAGGGCGTAAAACCCTGCAGCAGCGCTTGCGCAGGCAGGTCGATGCCCTGTTAAAAGACTGCTAACATGAGTCGTCGAGCGAGGTTTTTATGCTACAGCAAATAATTGATTTCTGGTTTTCGGATGCAACCCGAAAACTCTGGTTTAAATCGACCCCGGAATTTGACCAGGAATTATACGAGCGTTACCAGGATACCTGGGAACGAGCGCGACGGGGTGAGCTTGATCACTGGATGCAAACCGCTGAGGGCTGTCTGGCTTTGGTGATTATTCTGGACCAGTTTCCGCTGAACATGTTTCGCGGCAGCGCGCAAGGCTTTGCCAGCGAAGCCCAGTCGCGTGATGTCGCGGCGGTTGCGATCGAGCAGGGTTTTGATAAGGCTCTGCCCACAGAACAACGGTCATTTTTATATATGCCATACATGCACAGCGAAATACTCGAAGACCAGGAACTGGCGCTGCAACTGTTTGACCAGCCTGGGCTCGAATCCAACCTGCGCTTTGCCAACCATCACCATGCCATCATCGAAAAGTATGGACGCTTTCCACACCGTAACGCCGCATTAGGCAGGAGCAGTACTGATGCTGAAATTGAATACCTGAATTCCAAAGAGGCCTTTACCGGCTAGGGTAGCTTGATGCTTGAACAACTACGCCAGTACATCTGGAGTTATAACGCCCACGATGGCGAGGGAGTTCGCTCGCCATGGCGACATTTTTTACAAATAGTCGTGATGGTTGGCCGCGACCTGATGGATGGCATGATCACCCTACGGGCGATGAGTCTCGTCTATACCACGCTGCTGTCCATGGTGCCCTTGTTGGCCGTGAGCATCTCGGTTTTGAAAGGATTCGGGGTCCACGATCAGTTAGAGCCCACCCTCACTAGCATTCTGGCTCCCCTGGGCGAGCAGAGCGCGGAAATTAGCGCACATATTGTCGGTTTCGTCGACAACATGAAAATAGGCGTGCTCGGTGCGCTGGGTTTAGGGCTGCTGATATATACGGCGGTTTCACTGATTCAAAAAATTGAAGCGGCGTTCAATTATACCTGGCGACTGCAGAACAGCCGCAGCCTGATGCAGCGTTTCAGCGACTACCTGAGCGTTATTATGGTGGGTCCGGTCCTGTTGTTTTCAGCCGTGGGTATTACGGCTTCGCTCAGCAGCAATCAGATTGTTGAATTCCTGAACACGCTTCCTTATATGAATGATCTGCTGCGTCTGATGGGAAAGATGCTGCCCTTCCTGTTGGTTATCGCCGCCTTCACCTTCGTTTACATGCTGGTACCAAACACCCGTGTAAAATTTCGTTCAGCATTCTACGGGGCTGTCATTGCCGGCATCTTGTGGCAGGTAACCGGTATTCTCTTTACTTCATTTGTGGGTGGCTCAACCAGTTATACGGCGATTTATTCAGGCTTCGCAATCGTGCTGGTATTTATGATATGGCTTTACCTGAGCTGGGTCATTTTACTGATCGGAGCCAGCATCTCGTTCTATCATCAGAATCCCGACCAGCTCAAGCGAGAGCAGATTGATTTCCATATGAGTGGACGTATGCGCGACCAATTGGCGCTGCAAGTGATGGTAAGCATTGCTCGCGCGCACGATCAGCAGCCTGAATTGCCCCCCAGCCTTGAAAATCTCGCCAGTTATCAGCAGGTACCGGTGGGGGCACTGAAGCGCATGCTGGATGCGTTGCAAAGCGATGGTTTGATTCAGCTTTCGGCACAAAATCCACCGCTTTATTTGCCGGCTGCATCGTTGCAGCGTATTAAACTCGCAGATATTCTGCGCAGTGCACGTGCGGCTGAAGACGATGGCCAGACCGATAGCTGTCGCAGCGATGCAGAGGTGTCAAAGTTTCTGAAGGAGATCGAACAGGAGCTCGAAGCACATATGGGTGAGGAATCGCTGGACGAGTTTCTAAAAAGATTTGAGGATGGCTCGAGGCATGAAAATAGTATCGTTTAATGTGAATAGCGTGCGCCAACGCCTGCATCAATTGCAGAGTGTGGTCGACAAGCACTCACCTGAATTTATCGGGTTGCAGGAAACCAAGGTGCAGGACCATGAATTCCCGTTAGACGCAATCGCCGAGATGGGCTACCAGACTATCTATGCCGGGCAGAAAACCCACTACGGTGTTGCGCTGATGTCGCGCCCGCCCTGCAGTAATCCCTGCTATGGTTTCCCAGGGGACTCGGAAGATGCGCAAAAACGATTTATTGGCGGCGAATATCAGCTGGATGGGCAATCGGTGCTGGTTTTCAATGGCTATTTCCCGCAGGGTGAAAGCCGCGATCACCCGATTAAATTTCCAGCAAAACAGCGTTTTTATCGTGATCTGATTCAATTTCTGGGTGCTTATGATATGACACGATCGAACTTGATCGTGATGGGCGACTACAATATCGCTCCGCAAGACCTGGATATTGGCATCGGTGCAGATAACGCCAAACGCTGGCTTAAAACGGGCAAAACCAGCTTTCTTCCCGAGGAACGCGGGTGGTTTCAGGAACTCGAGGGGCTTGGCTTACACGACGGTTTCCGGCTGTGTCACGCCGATACTGACGATTGTTTTAGCTGGTTCGATTATCGTAGCCGCGGATTCGAGCGCGAACCAAAACGGGGCCTGCGCATCGATCATCTGCTGGTTTCGGAACAACTCAGGTCCAGAGTGGTCAATGCAGGGGTAGATTATGATATCCGGGGGATGGAAAAACCTTCCGATCACGCGCCGACCTGGATCGAACTAAACCTTGCCGGCGGCGTCTGATTGTAAGCCACGGTTACAACTAATCAGGAGTTACTCATGTTTGGCAGACCAACCTCTCTTCCCTCAGCAGACCAGGCTTTGCCTGGCCGCGACCAGGCGATTCAATTCGATCCGATCCATGCTGTCCTCGGAACCTCGATGGTGGAGCCGTTTCCAGAAGATTGTGAACAGGTAATTCTGGGCCTCGGATGTTTCTGGGGAGCCGAACGCAAGTTCTGGAATCTTCCCGGGGTTTATACAACCGCGGTAGGATACGCCGCCGGTCATACTCCTAACCCGAGCTACCAGGAAGTCTGTACCGGTATGACCGGGCATAACGAGGTCGTGCTGGTGGTTTACCATCCTGGCCAAATCGACTTCCAGACCCTGTTGAAGACATTCTGGGAGTCGCATAATCCGACCCAGGGCATGCGCCAGGGCAATGATATGGGAACCCAGTATCGGTCGGGAATCTATTACTGTAATGAAAGTCAGCGTGAGGCGGCACAGCAAAGCCTGGAACAATATCAACAAAAACTTCGTGACGCGGGCCATGCGGCCATAACCACCGAAATAATGCCGGCTGGTCCGTTCTATTACGCGGAGGATTATCACCAGCAGTATCTCGAAAAAAATCCGGCGGGCTACTGTGGCCTCGGTGGGACCGGGGTATCCTGTTAGAAGTATTGTTAAAAAGATCGCTTAAGTCCGGGATAATTATAATTATTGGACTATCATAAATAGATCTAAATCCAGTCAATCCGGCACTTGCTATGACGAAAATGGGCGTTAGTCGATCCCTGGCTGCGGGATTGGCTGTATTCATTACGGTGGCTATATTATTTTCCTCTCGGACGGTCCTTGCTGCCGATAAGCCATCTCAATTTGAAAATCTCGGGTCGCGAGCGGTCACTATCGTGATCGGTCTAGAAAAATTGGCCTGGTTTCAGGATGGATTCATTGAAGCGCAGGATAAGGATTATCCCTACGTGATCGAGTAGATCATTGCTCTCGCGTCTCTACAGTTTCAAATTCATCATCGGTTTCGCCCTGCTTTGGCTGGGTGCGTTAGCTTATGGTTTGGCGATTTATAGTACCCACGTATATCGCGATCAGGCAATTGAGTCTCAGGTCATATCGATCCAGTCATTGCTCGAACACGAAAGCAGGGAAGCCATCCAGCGACTTTACGATGATCAGAAAGAGTTTGCCCTGAAGATACAGAGAGAAGCGTCATTTTTAAAAGCCCTTGATAGTCGTGATGTAGCCATGATGGAGGCTGGACTAAAGGAAAGTTTTAACCGTAAACAGGCATCCGCGGGCATTTTGAATTTGAAGTCAATTATCGTGCGCGATCTGTCCGGTGATATTTTTGCGCAAAGCTCCGATGATGGCTTGAACGGCTACGCCGGCTGTCCCAAGTTGTTAGAGTCAGTTGTTGGGACATTGATTCGGTTGTTAAAACCGAAATACTCACTATGCAATTTCGATGATCAGCTCCTGAGCGAGGTGCTGGTGCCGGTTGGTGCCCCGGAACCGAAGGCTTACCTGCATATTGTGGCTTATGCAATCGACGGTTTGAAAAGTGTAGAAAGAAATACCGGGGTTCCGTTAAGAGTAATCCACGGCTCAGGAGGCAGCCTCTATCAATCGGAGGACTGGGTAGATTTCGCGGCGGGTACACATTTATATCCGAGTTATAAGCTTTTTGCCGACGATGCATTTCTCGGCGCTACCATCAGCGCATCGGTTGACCAAAAACCTATCATCGAGCGGTTACGTGAAACGGAAACCAGTTTCTTCATCATAACTACAATCGCGACCGTATCGGCCCTGGTACTGGTGTTGATCTTGCTGAATCGAGCCTTCATGCCGATGAATAAGCTGCGTAACTCAGTGGGCGCATTGTTAACTGGAAAGTATGCGTCAATTAGCGAAGAAAAATTGCCCAGTGAATTAAAAGACCTGGTCGTCGCCTATAACGAAATGGTAGAAGGCCTGGAGGTGGAAACCATTTCACGGCGGCAAATCGAGGAAAAGTTACGCTCGGAGAAAGATTTCATTTCAACCACGCTCGATTCGATTACCAACCCGGTAATCGTTATCGACTCCAAGGACCGAATAAAACTGGTTAATCCGAGCGCCGAAAAGTTGTTTGGCGACAGGGAGCCTGAACTGATCGACACCTCGATTCACGAAATTCTGATCCTGTATGCAAACCGACAAACCACGCGCATTGTTGACCTGAACCAGCTGCTGAGTCGTAAACTCTCGATCAGCTCGATGTTTTTTTACGATGCCGATCGCAATCTTGTCGAACTTGAATTTTCGGCATCTCCGATGATCGATATGGAAGCAGAGGATGTCGGTTTTGTTATTATTCTCAAGGATGTATCGGAGGACCGTAAGCTACGCCGTAAACTGAACTACGAGGGTAGCCACGATCAGCTTACCGGGTTTCTAAATCGCAACGCATTTGAACAAAAATTTGAAGGCCTTGTGACCGAGGATAGTAACACCACGGTTCAGCATGTATTCGCTTACCTCGATGTCGATCAGTTCAGAGTTGTCAATGAAACCTGTGGCAGTGCCGCCGGGGATCTGCTGTTGAAACAGATTAGTACCATGATCAAGAAGCATGTGCGTAAATCTGACATAGTGGCGCGTTTAAGTGGTGATGAGTTCGGCATCATCATGCCCTTTTTTGAAATGGAGCGTGCCCTACAGACCATCCAGAAGATTATTATCGAGATACAGCATTCAGGTTTTATCTGGAATGATCAGGAGTACCAGGTTACGGCGAGTATCGGAGTAATGGCCTTTGGGCGGATGAGCGATGAGTATGCCGAGTTTTACTCCAAGGTCACGACCGCCTGTTTCCTGGCCAAGCAAAATGGTGGTAATCAATACCACTTCATTGACGAAAACGATGAGAAGGTAATGGCGCAGCAGGTCTCCATGGAATGGGTTTCGGGCATCATGGAAGGCTTTTCCGAGGATCGCTTTTGTCTCTATGTACAACCCATCGTTTCTATCGACAAGGATGAGCAACATACCCACTACGAGGTTTTAATTCGTTACCGCAGTTCTGATGGCAGCATTATCTCCCCCAATGACTTTCTACCGCCCGCAGAACGCTATAATCTGATAGAACGCATCGACAGCTGGGTGATCGGTAGTGTTATCGAATGGCTGGAACAGCACCAGGAGAAAATGCGTGACGTGATGTTTTCCGTGAATCTTTCGGGACGCAGTATCGGCTCCCAGACCTTTCACAATTTCCTGCATGAGTCCCTGGCCTCAAGTGACATTAATAAGAGTTCATTGTGTTTTGAAATTACCGAAACCGCGGTTGTCGATAATGTCGAGCGTTCGGTGGAGTTCATCAACTCGATCAAGCAGCTTGGCGCCAAGTTTTCACTCGACGATTTTGGTACCGGGTTATCCTCCTTCAGCTATCTCAAACAGTTTCCGGTGGATTACCTGAAAATCGACGGCGAGTTTGTGCGCGATATTCTCGAAGATGACAAGAGTTTCGTATTCGTTCGCTCGATGACCGAAGTAGGGCACGCTCTTGACATGGAGGTTATTGCCGAGTTCGTCGAGTCGGATACGATGTTCGATAAGCTGCGCGAGGCTAATGTCGATTACATCCAGGGCTATACGGTCGGAAAACCGGTTGCAATTGAAACCTTGCTAGACGACCTCGATAAAGCCGATACTAAAAAAGTCGGATAACTTTATCCGGTCACTTTCAGTTGATCTGGAGAATTATGCAACTCGCGCAAGCCAGGAACATCATCCTGTTGTAAAAATCTCCGGTATTCCTGATCGGTGCGTGAACTGACTACCTACTTTTAGATATTTTAGCCTGTTACTGAGGTAATGATTTTTTACCGAGGCTAATCGATTTTACGCGCGGCGAAAGATTGACTTCATCAATGACGATATCGTGACTGGATTGCATTATCTGCCAGACAACTTCGGCTACATCTGTCACTTTGATCGCATTCATCGATTCTGGTCCTGGCTCAAATGACAGGTCATCAAAGAAAGGGCTGCGCACCATGCCCGGATTCACCAGGCTCACCTGGATGCCATCGCTGCCACAGTCTTCGCGCAGGGACTGGCAAAAGCCCCGCAGTCCGTACTTGGCGGCACTGTAGAGCGCACTTTTTTTGCCCGCACGAAGAGCCGATTCGGAACCGATGAAAATAAGACGACCTTTACCCTCGCGCCGAAATGCCGGCACCAGGCTGCGACATATCACCATTGCACTGGTCAGGTTTATGCGAATCGAGGCTTCGATTTGCGCGATAGAAAATTGCTCGATAGATCCGAAATGACCCTGTCCGGCCGCATGAACAAAACAATCAACTTTGCGGGATTCCAGTACTTCCCTGATACTCGATTCGAGATTTTCGAGGTCGCCGAGATCAAGCGCCAGGGCGCTAAAACTGTCATGTTCGAGCTCCGCTACCTGGCCACGCCGACTAAGTCCAATCACATTGTAACCCTGGCCTAGCAACAGGCGCGAAGTCGCAAGCCCGATGCCCGAGCTAGCGCCGCTTATCAATACCGTTCCGGTTTCAGCCATGCCACTCGCAAGGGTGATAGGTTTGATGAGGGATATGTTTCATTAACTGGGCTTCACAGTACTCGACCATTTCCCGCTCGCGCTCCTGCGGATAGCTGATAATACCATTGTCGAGATCCATTTTTTGTGCGAACAGGGGTTCTTCGGGGTAAAGCCGCGCCACCTTGCGAAAGTGGTCGCGGGTTAAACGGAAACTGCCGAGACTTACCGAGTGTAGTTTTTGTGGATCGACTGTCGTAAAAATCTCGTCAAGCAGGTTGACGAATGCTGCCTGGTAGTCCTGGTGATACACAACAGGATCGAATCGTAAACCGATCGTCCAACCCGCGTCGATCAGGCGCCGCATTGCGTCGACCCGTTTTGCTATCGAGGGTACCCCGTGCTCTAGTTTGCTGTGGCTGACAGGGTCGGTAAAACTAAACGCGGTCACAACGCGCTCGCATGGCTGCAGCTTCAGCATCGATCGTACCTGGGTGCTTTTGGTGCGCAGTTCCATCCAGGCGTTATCGATTGACGCAACCAGTGGAATGAAATAATCGGTAAATTCTGTCATGGGTTCATTCGCCAGGCTGTCGCAGTCGTATCCCGAGTAAAACCATACCGTTTCACCCTGATGTCTGGCGGCGAGCTGTTTAATTCGCTCACCAAAGTCTTCGTAATTGATAAACAGAATCTGATGGGCGGATTGGTACATGCCCTGTAGAAAACAGTAGCGGCAATCGTAGATACAGTTCAGCATGTGTGAAAAATAATAATTGTGTTTGCCACCAAGACCGTAGCCTTTTGGTGCCGCAAGTACGTGGCCATCGTTTTTGCGTGCAATAATGATTGCCGGATTCTTCTTTTGCAAACGGAAGTTTTGCGCGCGCGGATTAAACACTTCTCCATAGTGTTCGATTTCAACCACGGGTAAATTGCGCAGCCGTTCGAGCAGTTTCCGAGCCCTGGGATGGTCACGAATTTCGGATTCGATATAGACGCTGCTGACCATCGTCACAGACCCTCACTGTCCTGGTAACTAAGCAGTTCCAGGGTACTGATGATGGTCGCAGCAGAAGAGCAACCACTGATTTTTTGTAGAACTGTTTCGGCACTGGTGTCGCGGTTCATGAGGTAGCGCCACAACACGCGTAGTCGATTCTTCTGGGTCTGGCTGAAATGGGCCAGCGCAATCAGCTGCTGCCAGGATTCGGGGGTAACCGCTAGCCCGGCAACCTCATTGTTGAGCGCGATCAGATCGTTTGCCTGCTGGTTGATTGTCTCGATATTCTGATGGATTAAATCGCTTACCTGTTGGCGGTTTTTGCCGGTTTTGTGCTCGCGATTATCACTGACGATTTTTATACATTGCGTCAACTCGGCGCTGCTGAAGCGCAGCGTGCTGTACATGAAACCACTGGCCTCCATATCGAACAGGGTGTCTTCGCGGTAGTCTTCGCTGGGTTGACTCAGGGTCAGGCATGCACTGCCGGGCAACACCGAGCTGGTACAGCTGACCGGATAGTGCCGTTGACCGCTATCGGCATCGATAACCTGGTTAAGCGAAAAGGCCGCCCCGATTGCATGTTGACCGCTTCCGGCGACACCCAGGTTTATCCAGGCGATAGAGGCTTCGTGATCATATCGAGCTGCAATCCAGGCGCAGGCCGCGGCACTTGCAATCTTGCCGACACCGCTAATGATGCAAAGCATGTCATCACCACGATAAAGATCGAATGCGCTGTCATCATGCGATTTTTTCAAGCGGTAATAGTCGATTACAGGCTTGGCTTCACAGTGCAATGCAGCTACCCAGATTAACATTGTGGTACCTGATCCCCATGTCGATACCAGGTGTCACGCAGCGGGATAAATTCGTCGAGCAGCGTCTGGTTATGATGTTTGACGGCGCCATTGATCAATATATCGAGTTTGCCCAGCAGGATCTCCTCGGCGGCACGATAGTATTCTGGTTGCAGGGTTGCCGTTTTTAACAGTCGATGCAGCGCGTGGATACGAAAACGATCCATTGCCGTATATTGCTGCGAGAGCTGATCATCGTGCCCCCCGTACTTGGTGATTAATGCCTTGTCTATATAGTGCACCGGGAATTGATGACACAATCGTAGCCACAAATCATAGTCTTCGCAGGCCGGCAAATCTTCATCAAACATGCCGAGTGATTCCAGGGTTGATTTACTGATTACCGAGGCCGAGGGTGATATCGCACACAACGGCAGGCAGCTTTCAAATATCCAGCCACCGCTCTTGCAGTGCTTGTGTTTCGGATTGACGCGAACCCCGTGGCGGATCCAGATTTCATCCGAGTGATAAAGCACGAATTCAGGATGTCGCTGTCGAGCATCACGGAGCAGTGCGATTTTTTGCGGCATCCAGCTATCGTCAGAGTCCAGCAGGGCAATCCATTCGAAGCGGGCAGCTTTGATACCGCGGTTGCGTGCCGCGCTGACACCGAGATTTGACTGGCGCAGAATATTAACCTGTGGAAATAGTCGTTTGATCATGTCGCTGCTGCCATCGGTCGAGCCGTCATCGACGAGGATGACTTCGTCTACCGTCGAAGTCTGATCGAAGACCGACCGCAGTGCCCGTTCAAGGGTGTGCCTGCGGTTGTAGCTGGGAATTACGACGGAGATTTGCATTGCTGCCTGTGGCAGTGCACTAGGTATTCTGTGGAATGGTCGCTTGCCCCGGGAAACTGGTAACGGTTGAGCCGTCATTGTCGAGGATGCGGTTTTTGCCGCTGCGATCGACCTCATCTATTCGAATCACCGCGAAATGGGGGATATAGGTATGCTTAACATTACCGAACTCGTGCTTCAGTTTTTCCTCTGCCGGATCAATCAGGAGCCTGGAATGTTCACCGAAAATTATTTCTCCGATTTCGATGAAACCCGCCATCTGAGACTGGCTGACTTGATGTGCGTAGAGCTCATAAATCTTGTTGTTGTTATGAAACTGGATGCGGAAGGTTGATTTTTTTGTCTTCGTCATAGTCACAAACTAGTCCGCCTGCATTAACTCGTCAAGCTCGCCATCCATATGCAGTTCGGTCAGCTCGGAAAAACCACCGATTGGATTGCCATCGATGATAATTTGAGGCACCGTGCGCGCGCCCTGGGTAACCTCGGTGAATTGTTTCATTGCTGCATGATCAGTGTCGATACGAACCTCGTCAAAAGCAATCTCCCATTTTTCCAGTAAGGCTTTGACATTAGTGCAGTACGGACAATTAGCGGTGCTGTAAACGGTGACTCGGGACATTAATGTTTTAATCTGAAATTCGGGTCCGCAATTCTACTACAGAACTGGACTGCGACCATAGTCTCTGTCGCCGGTTGAAGGAGTCAATTAAGCGCGGCTTTTAAGCGCAAGTATCGCCTGGTTACGAAGGGTTTTGATGAGGCCGAGTTGACTTTCAGTGATCATGATCGATTCGGCACTTGCGCTGTCGATATAAATCAATGCGATTGGTGCCTCGTTGACAAGGATAGGGAATATTGTGAAGCTGCGGGCCGCTATGTTCTGGTGATACCAGGCGGGGATCCGATCGCGAATTTTCTCATCTCCGGTGTTCTCGATACGGATATCGACGTTGTTTTTGAGTGCGACGTGAAACACGTCTGATTGATCCTGTAAAGGCAACGAGAAATGATCGATAAATTTTTCTATGTCTTCACCATAGCCAAAACGGGCCCGGATGCAGCCAGTTTTACTGCCTTTCAGGCACAGCACCACGCGAGAACCGTTAAACGCGCTATAGATAGTTTCCATGATCATTTGCAGGATCTGGGTGATGTTGTATTCACCCGTCATGGTATCGGTTATATCCTGGATTCCGTTGGTGAGCACTTTTTCAACCGACCTCGATAACGGATCAGCCCGTTCCACCAGGATCTCAACGCTATCGGAAATGCCTAACTCATGGTTTTGAGTCGAATCCTGCGGTAATTCCGGTTGCTGGCTACCGCTAGATGAAATTTTCTGGTAATAGAAACTTTTATCAAGATCGAACTGGATCAGCCTGGAATATTCGATCAGTTCCTTGTGGCAATTTTCGAGCAAGCCCAGTAGCTTGCTCTCATCGATCTCGAGTACTGACGAAAACTGGTTACTGAGCTTCTTGATCTCCGTTGCCTGTTGCTCTAACGGTAATGCCAGGCACGCAGCCAGCGCATTGCTGAATTGTGCAATTAGTTGCAGTTCGTCCTGGCTACCCGAGCCCTTCAAATTATCGAAGTCTAGTGGAAGCATGCTATCGATGATCGGCTTGGGGAATCCCCATTCGCGTGCCACCGACATGCCTAGACGTGGATAACTGATACCGATTACGCGCGTAACTGCTGCCGCTTCGCCACAATCCTGCTGCAACATCAGCTTGTCGATAGCCTGTGCCTCTTCGTGCAGGTAAAAGCACACTAGCATCTTGCCGAGCTGCTGCAACAGCGCGCATAGAAAAGCTTCCTCGTGGTTTGGTATCCCGAGAGTTTTTGCCAGCGAATTTGCCAGCAAGCCGCTGAATAATGCCTGCACCGCGTTTTCCTTGAGCTGTGATGACTGTAACTTGTTCTGCATATGCTCGAACAGCATCAAACCGGTTGCGATACTGCGTACCGGATTGATTCCCAGCATCACTACCGCACGCGATATGGTGCTGATTTTGCCGCCGCCGCGGTTGTAATGAGCCGAATTAACCAGGCGTAACACTTTGTTGGTCAGGGAATAGTCCTTGAGAATGGTGTTGGAAACCGTCGTCAGGCTTTCGGTATCGCTCGTCGAGGCCTGGTTCAGCACACTGATGGTGTGAGAAAAAACAGGAAAGTCTTTCTTGTGTCGCATTCGTCGCAGTAAAAACTTAACCGTAGCGTCGCTGTTCTCCTTTGGTGACGTTGTATCGTCCAGTGCCAGGTAGTTATTAAACGCGTTTAACATGGCATTCGCATCTGCGTAGCGCTCATCAGGTTTTTTTTCCAGGGATTTCAGGATCAACGCATCCAGACCTTCGTCGATACCTGGGCAGGCCTGGGATGGAGGGACAACTTCGGTATTCGCGATGGCGTTGATAACCTGGTATACGTCGTTCCCGACGAAAGCCGGTTTACCGGTCAATAGCTCGTAGCCCACCAGCCCGATAGAAAATACATCGGATACCTTTTGGTGCTGCCGGGTTTCAATGTATTCGGGGGCCATATATTGTGGTGTGCCATAAAGCGCGTCATCGGCTCCGCCCGCCGCATCGGCGAGCAGGGCAAGACCGAAATCGGTGACCTTTGCCTGTCCCTGCTGACTGATCAGGATATTGGCAGGCTTGATATCACAGTGAATGACATTGCGCGCGTGAGCCTCCGCCACCCCGCTCAAGATGTCACGTAGAATCTTCATTTTCTGATCCATACCCGGGTCTTCGGGGATCAGCTTTTGCAGTGATTCACCATCGATGTATTCGAGCACCAGGTAGGGATTTTCATCCAGCATGCCAATATCGAAAATGGTCACGATATTGGCATGCTGAAGCTTGCTGACAGCGCGGGCCTCGCTGAGCAACTGTTCGATATTGCCGTTGCGCTGTATTTCGGCTTTGAGGTTAACCGATTTGATTGCAACTTCACGTCGTAGTTCTGGATCATCGGCCAGGTAGACAATACCCTGACTGCCCCGGCCGAGAACCTTGCGAATGTTAAAGCGATCTATTTTTTGCGGAAAACTGGCTGCCACGTCAAACTTCAAGACCTTGCTGTGTCTCCAAAGTATAGACGCCAGCCCAAACTCTGCCGCATTCATGCCAGCCCGATACTTGCGTCAGTTTGCCGGGGAACCAGCCCGGATCTTCAAACATTTGATGCTGTGAGCTACCCCGGGGGATACGCCTGCAAAAGTGTAGCGAGGCAGGATGCCGCGGTCCGACGCTTCGAGCTTCAAGCGATTCCATGGATGGACCAACCGGCGCCTGCGCCGGTTGGAAGCGTCTTTTGCAGGCGTATCCCCCGGGGTAGCGTGGTGTTGGTTTAGTTAGATCTTAGAAAATCAGGATTCGGGGCTGATTGTTTGTACCAGAACCCAGGGTTTGACGACCACGGCCCAGAGCAATGCGTCAGTGGTGATCCAGTCCTTGGCCTGGTCATCCGGCACTGGCATAACCTGCAGGGCTTCGGTCCAGCTTTTGACCTGGTCGACATCGTCTTCCTGCAACGCAAAGGCCACATCAACCAGATCAAGTTCGGGGGTGACCAGCATGACTTTTCCAGCGGCAAAAAAACGTTGTAATTCCTGCCACGGAATCCTGGCGGTTTCACTGATTATCTTGACGCGCTTGAGCTCGCGGTCCTGCCGCAACAATTCTTCGATCACGCGACCGACTGGATGATTTCGACGCCATCCAGTGGGCTAGTTTGTATGGTGTCGCGAATCGTAAAAATGGCTTCTTTGCGCGGGTAGTGCTTGCGCCAGGCGATGGCCACGGTGCGACCAGGAGAGGGCTTGGCAAACGGTTTGATGTCTATCAACGATTCACTTTTCTGGCTGTTAGGGATACTGCTGCGCGGCAATACGGTGATACCGGTGCCAGCTGCAACCATGTGGCGCATGGTTTCCAGTGAACCACCCTCGAGGGTGCGAGTTAATTCACTATCTCCCGACATGCAGTCGGGACAGGCCTTGATTACCTGGTCGCGAAAGCAATGTCCTGCGCCGAGCAGCATTAAATCCTGTGATGCTAAATCCCCGGGTTGTATCTGGTCGCGATTTTTCCATTCATGATTTCGTGGTAAAGCAACAATAAAGGGTTCTTCGTAAAGTGGCGCCGTCTCGATACCGGGTTCGTCGAATGGGTATGAAATGATAATGGCATCCAGCGATCCCTGCTTGAGCGACTGAAACAGGTTGGCGGTAAAATTTTCTTCGATAATTAGCTTCAGATTGGGGGCGGTTTTTCGCAGTTTGGGGATAAGGCTGGGTAACAGGTAGGGTCCGATAGTGTAGATGACACCAAGCCTGAACTGTCCCGATAAAGGATCCTTCCCCTGTTGTGCGATTTCTATCAGAATCTGAGCCTCTTGCAATACGATATAGGCCTGGTTGATCACCTGTTGTCCAATTTCAGTGATGCGGATTTCGTTCTTTGAGCTGCGCTCGAAAAGGCGCACATCGAGTTCTTCTTCGAGTTTCTTTATCGCGATACTTAAGGTAGGCTGACTCACGAAACAGGCCTGAGCCGCCTTCCCGAAATGATTTTTCTGGGACACGGCGACGATGTATCGAAGTTCGGTTAGCGTCATAATAGTTAAAATTTATTAATCAATTCGATAGATTTTGCATAAACCCATCGCGTTTGCAATCGATTATTGCTATGAGAAAAATCCTACTCAAATTCCTGACAATAGAAACAATCGAGACCAGCCCGGCAGATATCGAGCACGCGTTGCGGGTCGCTACTGCAGTGTTGCTGGTCGAAGTTACGCGTGCTGATTTCATTATCGTTCCAGCTGAAAAACTCAGGTTAAGGGAATTACTGGAGCAGCAATTTAACCTGTCCACGCAGGAACTGGACGCCTTGCTGGAGGAAGCGGAGACGGGCGCCGACCGCATGGTTTCGATACAGCACGTTACCCGGTTGCTTAATGAACACTACGATCACGCCATGAAACGGAGGATTGTCGAAATGATGTGGCAGCTGGTCTACGCCGATGGCGTAAAGGATCATTATGAAGAGCACTTGATACGGCAGGTCGCGGATTTGCTCTACGTTTCACACGGCGAGTTTATTCAGGCACGACACAAGGCCGAAGCGGAAAGCAGTACCTAAAAATTGCCGAGATAAATGATTGGCGGCACGATCAGCATTTTTGCCACCAGAATCAGTAAGGTAGCAAACAGGGGCGACAGGTCGAGCCCGCCAAGCGGGGGGATTAGTTTACGGATCGGTTTTAGTACAGGTTCTGCAAGCCTATTTACGAGGCCTATTACCGGATTATATTGTCCCGGGCTAATCCAGCTCAAAATGACATGGATAATCACTGCGATCAGGAAAACCGTGAGTATCAGGGCGATCAAATCAGCAACGCTGAACAGCGCCAAGCCCACATAGCTGGCGCCGCCGATGGGAGCCATTACCCCACCGATATTCACCGCCGGGATCGATAGTGCACGCATCAATAAAAACTTGCCATATATTAATGCCAGGCAAAACACGATTGACGCGGAATCCTGTCCGGCAGCGCTCGGGATAATGCGACGTAATATCCGCAATGGCGGAGATGTCAGTTTGACGATGAACTGGGAGACCGGGTTATAAAAATCAGCCCGTAACATCTGTAGCATGAAACGCAATAGCACCAGCAAAATGTATAAATCGAATAAGGTGTTAATAATAAGCATTAACGGTGATGTAAAATAACCCGAACCCATATCGCTGTTACCTAGTCTTTGGTTAGTTCTTGAGCCAATTCCAGCGAGCGCCGATGTGCCGCCGCGGTAGCCTCGTAAACCAGATGGTCGAGCTGGTTTTCCTGGAAGGAGAGTATGGCTTGTTCAGTCGTGCCTTTTCTGGAAGTCACCTGGGCGCGTAATTTGATCACGTCTTCGTCCAGCGCCATGCTCGCTGCACCCAACGCGGTCTGGCGCGCCAGGGTCGCCGCGGTTTTCCGTGGCAGTCCAAGCTCAACGCCGGCCGCTTCCAGTAGCTCGATGAAATAAAAAAAGTAAGCAGGCCCGCTTCCAGAAATTGCGGTTACTGCGTCAAGGTCAGATTCCTTATCTACCCATATGCTGATACCGACTGCATGCATAACAAGCGCGGCGGATTCCCTCTGATCGGTGCTTACCCGTGAATTGGCAAACAGGCCTGTAGCGCCAAGCTTCAGTAATGAAGGGGTATTCGGCATGCAACGTACGATCGCCCTGTCATCCCCGAGCCACGCATCTATCGCGCTTGCAGGTACACCCGCCGCAATGCTGACAAACAGCTGTTGCGGATTTGGCGGTAATGTGGAAAGTGCTTCGCAGACCGCACGCATTACCTGTGGCTTGACCGCGAGCATCACGATCTCGGCGCTGCTCGCGCAGGCAAGGCTATCCTGCGAGATATTGATCTGGAAACGTTGCTGTAATTGCTGCAACTGCTCGATGTCAATATCACAGGCGGTAATTTGCGTTGCCTGGTACTGGTTCGCGATCAACCCACCGATCAGGCTGGTTGCCATATTACCGGCACCGATAAAACAAATTGCCTGTTTCAAAATCTCTCTCCAAAAATCGCGGTTCCTATTCGCACCAGCGTTGATCCTTCTGCAATCGCAGCTTCCATGTCCTGTGTCATTCCCATCGACAAGGTATCACAGTCGATTCCCTGTTGCCGCAATGACTCAAGTGCGGTGGCTAATTTTGCAAAGGCAGCGCGCTGCAGGGCGAACGATTCTTGTGGGGCCGGAATCGTCATTAGTCCCCGTAATCGAATACCGGGAAGCTGGTGAATTTCATTCGCGAGCTCGGGAAGCTCGACCAGTTCGATCCCGGCCTTGCTGGATTCATGATCGATATTGACTTGAATACACACGTTTAATGGCTCCATATCCGGAGGACGTTGTGCGCTGAGACGTCTGGCAATTTTGGCTCGATCGATACAATGTGCCCAATCGAAGGCTTCAGCTATGTTGCGAGTTTTGTTGGATTGAATGGCGCCTATGAAATGCCATGTAATGTCCAGGTCTTTGAGTTCCTCCATTTTCTGCAACGCTTCCTGCAGGTAATTTTCACCGAAATCTCTTTGTCCAAGTTCCCATGCCTGGCGAATATCACTAGCCGGTTTTTTCTTGCTTACCGCGAGCAACAAAATCGAATCTGGTTTGCGCTCACAGGCAATCGCAGCTTGTACTATTTGCTCGTGCACATGATTTAGATTTTTTTCCATGTTATTCATATGTTTTGCTATAGTTATCTGTTAATACAAAGCTGCAGCGAGCGCGCTGATTATAACCGTTTGCTTGCGGTCGAAAAACAAAACCTGTCATGAATTCTATAATACCTGTAAACCGATAAAGGAAACTCCATGGATATAGCTCAACTCCTGGCATTTGGCGTAAAGCAAGGCGCCTCTGATTTACACCTGTCAGCAGGATTACCGCCGATGATTCGTGTCGATGGTGACATTCGTCGTATCAATGTTCCGGAGATGGATCACAAGCAAGTGCACGACATGATTTATGACATCATGAGTGACAAGCAGCGTAAGGATTATGAAGAATTTCTGGAGACTGACTTTTCATTCGAAATCCCGGGCCTGGCACGCTTTCGAGTTAACGCCTTTAACCATAATCGTGGAGCGGGTGGCGTATTTCGGACCATCCCGTCGAAAATCCTGAGTTTGGAGGATTTGAATGCGCCGAAAATTTTCCAGGAAATCTCCGAGTATCCACGCGGCATCGTTTTGGTAACCGGCCCGACCGGTTCTGGGAAATCAACCACGCTGGCGGGGATGGTAGACTACAAGAATGATAGTGAATACGGGCATATCCTGACCGTAGAAGATCCCATCGAATTTGTACACGAAAGCAAGAAATGCCTGGTTAACCAGCGCGAGGTTCACCGTGATACCCTTGGTTTTAACGAGGCACTGAGATCGGCATTGCGTGAAGATCCGGATACTATCCTGGTGGGCGAGATGCGTGACCTGGAAACCATTCGACTGGCGCTCTCTGCCGCCGAGACCGGGCACCTGGTTTTTGGCACCCTGCACACCAGTTCGGCGGCCAAGACGATTGACCGTATTGTCGATGTGTTTCCGGCGGCGGAAAAAGCCATGGTTCGCTCGATGTTGTCTGAATCGTTAAAGGCGGTTATTTCGCAAACACTGATGAAGAAAATCGGCGGTGGCCGTATTGCCGCCCATGAAATCATGATTGGCACGCCGGCGATTCGAAACCTGATTCGAGAAGATAAAGTCGCACAGATGTACTCGGCGATACAAACCGGACAGAACGTCGGTATGCAGACGCTGGATCAAAACCTCAAGAGCTTGCTCGCTTCGGGTGTTGTTTCGAAGGATGAAGCACAACGAAAAGCTGCCAATCCTGAGGCCTTGTAATCTTACGCTGAAATTGTAGAGGGTTTTAATGGATCGTAATAAGGCAATTAGTTTCATGCATGACCTGCTCCGCATGATGGTGAGCAAGGATGGGTCTGATTTATTTATTACCAGTGGATCACCACCGGCGATGAAGGTCGACGGTAAAGTGATAACCGTCTCCAAGCAAAACCTTTCGCCTAATCATACGCAGATGCTGGCGCGTTCGATTATGAACGATAAGCAGGTTTCGGAGTTTGAAGAAAAGCAGGAGTGTAACTTTTCGATCGCTTTACCCGGCGTGGCCCGTTTTCGTGTTAATGCCTTTGTCCAGCGTGGCAGTTCAGGATTGGTACTGCGTATCATCAATTCCGAAATACCCAGTTTCGAAGAATTGAACCTGCCACCGATTTTAAAGGACATTTCCATGACCAAGCGTGGCCTGGTAATTTTCGTCGGCGGCACCGGCTCGGGTAAGTCAACTTCGCTTGCGTCGATGGTGGATTATCGTAATCGTAACTCGCATGGTCACATCATAACCATCGAAGACCCGGTGGAATTTGTCCACGATCATCAAAATTGCCTGGTGACGCAGCGCGAGGTTGGCGTCGATACCGAATCTTACGAGATCGCACTGAAGAATACCCTGCGCCAGGCGCCGGATGTGATCCTGATAGGCGAGATTCGCGACCGCGAAGCCATGGACCATGCGATAGCGTTTGCCGAAACCGGGCACCTCTGTCTTTCGACATTGCATGCCAACAGCACCAACCAGGCGCTGGACCGTATCATCAACTTTTTCCCGGACGAACGCCGAATGCAGTTGCTGATGGATTTATCGCTTAATTTAAAGGGACTGATATCGCAGCGCCTGATCCCGAATATCGACGGTGTCGGTCGAATCCCGGCAATCGAAGTCATGTTGAACACCCCATTGATGGCCGACATGATCTTCAAGGGTGAGGTGCATGAGATGAAATCGTTGATTGCAAAATCTAACGAGGCGGGGATGAAGACCTTTGACCAGGCATTGTTCGATCTCTACGAGGAAGAAAAAATTACTTTCGAAGATGCCTTGCGTAACGCGGATTCAGTGAATGATATTCGTCTGCGTATTAAATTGGAAAGTGATACCGCGCGCAAAACCGGCGTCGTTGAAGACCATCGTGAATTCGAACTGGAGGAATCCGACGATGAGCAGGCAGGAGGTATGATTTAGTGGCACGCGAACCGACCACGGCCCTGCTAGAACCTTATCTTAAGATCATGGTTGACAAACAGGCGTCCGACATCTATTTCGTAACCGGCGCTCCGCCCAATATGAAAACCCAGGGCAATACCGGTCCAATTGCGAAAAATCCGTTTCAAGGTGGGCAGGTTCAAAAACTGGCCTATAGCCTGCTTAATGATGAGCAGGTTCGTGATTTCGAGATCAGCCGTGAATTAAACCTCGGTTTCACGCTCAACGATGTGGGTCGTTTCCGGGTCAATATTTTCATTCAGCGTTCCGAAGTGTCGATGGTTATCCGTTACATCAAGTGGGAGATACCGACGATTGACGAGCTCGGGCTGCCACAGGTACTCAAGGAAGTCGTTATGAACCAGACCGGGCTGGTGCTGGTGGTGGGCTCAACCGGCTCAGGTAAGTCTACGTCGCTCGCATCGATGTTGGATTACCGTAACGCTTCGGTTGGCGGACACATACTGACGATCGAGGACCCGATTGAATTCGTGTTTCGACACAAGAAGTCCGTTGTTTCACAACGCGAGGTTGGTATCGATACCCTGAGTTACGAAAATGCGCTGCGCGAAGCCTTGCGTGAAGCACCGGAAGTCATCATGATCGGTGAGGCGCGGGACAGGGAGACGATGAAATCGGCGATCGACTTTGCCGATACCGGTCACCTCGCCCTGACAACCTTGCACGCGGTTAACTCCAACCAGGCAATGGACCGGATAATGAACATGTTCCCGACCGATTCGCGTGAACAGCTGTTGATGGACTTGTCGCTTAACCTCAGGTGCGTCATCTCGCAGCGCCTGGTGCCAGGGATGCAGGGTAAACTGGCCTGTGCCGTCGAAATCATGATGAATACCCCCTATATTTCGGAATTGCTGCGCGAGGGTAACTTCAACGAGATCAAGGAAATCATGGAAAAAGGCGATACCACCGGAATGCAGACTTTCGACCAATCGCTTTACAACCTCTACAAGTCTGATGCGATTACGATCAAGAACGCGCTCGCCTATGCGGACTCGAGCACAAACCTCGAATGGAAAATCAATTTTGGCGGCGAACATCAATCACAGGATACTCGCCATAACCTCAATAAGCAGGGTGACCTGGAAGATCTGAGTCTCCCCTCCGAAGAAAATTAAAGCAGTCATCCTGTTGTTTGGCCTGTTCCCGAACGGTGCGGACACCGGGATGTCTTTTCAGAATCGCCGTGAATACATCCATGTAGGCTCGCGCGCAACATCCTTGTTGCGCAGCGTTCTGAAAAGACATCCCGGTGTCCACACCTGAAGGCGCTACCTTTGTGAGATCTACTCTGAGGTAGTGAGAGGTTCTATCAGGCTTTGTAGACGATGTTACCGGCAACCAGGGTGTGGGTTACGCTGCCGTGGAAATCCCAGCCCTCAAAAGGGGTGTTTTTGCCCTTGGAGACGAAACTGGAGGCGTTGCAAATCCAGTGGGAATCCGGATCGACGATAATTAAATCCGCGACCTCATCGATGCCAATCCTGCCGCCTGGCAGGCCCATAATGGCAGTGGGATTAAGCGTCAGTTTAGCGATCAGGTCAGCCAGTGGAAGCACGCCTTCTTCGACCAATCGCAATGCCAGCAGCAATAAAGTGTCGAGCCCACTGATGCCGGGTTCGGCAGAAGGAAAGGGCTTTAGCTTGGCATCGACTTCATGCGGCTGATGATCCGAACACAGGCAATCGATGGTGCCATCGGCAACACCCTCGCGTAACGCATCTCGATCATACTGACTGCGCAGCGGCGGAATGGTAAACATATTGCTATCGAAATTTCCGATGTCATGATCGGTTAAAAACAGTTGATGAATCGCACAGTCGGCCGTTATCGGTAAACCTTTCGCCTTGGCGCTACGGATCATGTCTACCGAGCGTGCACTGGACAGTTGCCCAAAGTGAGTACGGGCACCGGTTTGTGCTACCAGTTCGATGTCCTTTGCCAGCGCAGCGGTTTCAGCAGCCTCAGGAATCGCAGGCAGCCCAAGACGGGTGGCGACGGCCCCTTCGTGGGCGCAACCATTTGCGAGCAGGTCGTGGTCGATTGGTTGAATAATAACCAGTGAATGCTGACCCCCAGCGTAATCCATGGCCCGGCGTTGGACCAGGTTGTTGGCGAGCGGGATTTTAGCATTGCTGAATGCGATGCAGCCGTTAGCGCGCAAGCTGGCCATGTTGCTGAGTTGTTCCCCGCCGAGACCACGCGTCAATGCTCCGATCGGGTAAACATGTGCCTGGTGGCCAAACATTTCATTGCGGTGATGAATCAGTTCGACCGTGGCCGAATTGTCGATGGGTGGTTGCGTATCGGGGGGGATGCACAGGCTGGTGATACCATTTTCGATCGCGGCTTTAGTTTCACTCTCTATATTGGCCTTTTCCGGTTCCCCTGGATCTCGAAGACGTGCCTGGCAATCGATCAGACCGGGCAGAATCCAGTGACCGGCGGCGTCGATCGTTTGCTCGGCCTTGAAGCTTTTTGGTGCTGAACCTAGTCCTGCGATTTTACCGTCCTGTAAAAAAAGATCGGTCTTGACTACTGTCGTTTCAAGTGGATTGACGACCTGGCCGTTTTTGATCTGCAGACTCATGCGTCGCTGCCTGATTGCAGGCCGGATTGACCGACGATCATTGACATCACCGCCATGCGTACCGAGATACCGAAACTCACCTGTTGCAGGATGACCGACTGGTCGCCATCCATAACACTGGATTCAATTTCGACACCACGGTTAGCCGGACCCGGATGCATGACGATAGCATCGGGTTTCGCGAGCTGGAGGCGTTCCTGGGATAATCCGAACTTGCGGAAATACTCTTTCTCGCTGGGCAGCAAAGCCCCGCGCATTCGTTCCTTCTGCAGGCGCAACATAATGATGACGTCAACCCCCTCGAGTCCCTGCTCGAGATCCTCGTAAACCGAAACCCCGAGAGACTCGGTATTCATCGGCAGAAGCGTGCGAGGCGCAATCACCCTTACTTCCGCGGTATTGAGCAGGTTGAGCGCGTGAATTTGCGAGCGCGCCACGCGTGAGTGCAAAATATCGCCGACGATTGCGACTCGCAAGCTGCTGAAATCCTGTTTGTGGTGGCGAATCGTGTACATATCGAGCATCGCCTGGGTTGGATGTTCGTGTTGCCCGTCTCCGGCATTGAGCACCGATACACCGGGACGCACGTGTTGGGCAAAAAAATGGGCGCTGCCGCTGTCCTGGTGACGTATGACAAACATATCAATCTGCATTGCTTCCAGATTTTGCAACGTATCGAGCAGGGACTCACCTTTGACCGTTGCCGAAGTGCTGACGTTCAGACTCAGAATGTCGGCCGAGAGACGTTGTTCGGCGAGCTCGAACGTTGATCGTGTGCGTGTGCTTGCCTCGAAAAACAGGTTGGCGACCGTCTTGCCGCGCAGGATAGGCACTTTTTTGATGGTACGGTCGGTAACCGAGGTGAACGAATCGGCCGTATCCAGAATCTCGTTAAGAATGGTCTGGTTTAAACCCTCGATACTGAGAAAATGCCGGAGTTTGCCATTATCGTCGAGCTGGATACTGTTACTTGGCATGGCTCTCCAGGGTTTTGATAACCAGCTTTAGAGGGTCGGGTCCCTCGAGCTTGATATGATTGCCGGAATCAAGTTTCATGGTTTCGCCAGTAATGTCCGCCTGTATCGGTATTTCGCGCTCGCCTCTATCGATCAGGATCGCGAGCACGATTTTCCGGGGTCGCCCATAGTCAAAAATCTCGTTCATGGCGGCCCGAATCGTTCTACCTGATTGCAGGACATCATCGATCAGAATGATAGTTCTATTGTCGATATCGACAGGCAGGCTGGAAGGTCTTACCGTTGGATGCAGGCCAGTCCGGGTGAAATCATCGCGATAGAAGGAAATATTGAGTCGTCCCAGCTCGGCGTCGGGAGCTATGCGTTGCTG
>CALJYH010000109.1 GCA_937984095.1 uncultured Gammaproteobacteria bacterium
GCCGGGTTTCTGTATGTGCGTGTCGCCAGCCAGGTCGAGCAAGTATTTGATGGCTCCTTGCTAAACAAGGCTCATTCGCTGATCTCGTTAACCGAACTCGACGAGGAGGGACTCGAATTCGACTTTGCCGAGGAAGGCGTAATGCTGGAATTCCAGGGAGGCGAATCCCTGGAGTACTACCAGTTGTGGGAAAACAGCGTTGATTTACTGATCAAATCACCATCGCTGGGAGAAGTTGATCTGCCGCAGATGAATAGCGAGCTAGATAGCCATCAGTATGCAGATCTGCAATTGCCCGATGGGCGCGCGGGACGCCTGATCGAGGTTAATTTCATGCCCCGGATCGAGATCGAAGATGACCCGGAAGATGAGGATTACGGGATTGAAATCCCGCCAGGAAATCCGGTTACGATGGTATACGCCCGGGAGCGCGAATCGCTGGACGATACCCTGTTTATTATCGGCGCCACTATCTTCAGTGTAATCATGATCGTACTGGTGATTTCTGGCTTGCTGGTCTGGCGACTGGTCGGTAGCGGCTTGTCACCGCTGTCGAATCTGGCCAGCCAGGTTAGCGCGATCGATGAATCAAAGCTCGATGCCAGGTTAACCCACGAAGGCGATCAGAGTGTTGAAATCGCACCCATTGAAAATCAACTGAATCATCTACTCGAGCGCCTGCAGTCCGCGTTCGAACGCGAGAAGCGATTTTCGGCCAACGCCGCGCACGAACTACGCACCCCGCTCGCTGAACTGAAGACCCTGGCCGAAGTAGCAAAAATGGTACCGGACGATCAGGAACAGGTGATTTCATTTTTTAACGATGTCGGGGAAATTTCAGGACAAATGGAAAAGGTAGTTACGACATTGCTCGAGCTGGCGCGCTCGGAAGCAGGACTGCTACATGTCGACCCTGAAGATATCGAGCTGTCGAGTTACTGCGATGAAATATGGCAACACGCAATCAATGGCGACGCAGGTAACAGAATACTGGTCAAACATATCCCCGAAGGCCTGGTCATCAATACGGACCGCGACAAGCTCGGCATGATACTCAGTAACCTGTTTGGCAATGCCGTCAGTTATAGCCCGGACAAGGCCGAGATCGAAATTGCCGCAGAAATCCGCAACAACAATATCGTGCTCGAGGTTAAAAATGCCTCGACCGACTTAAAACCTGAAGATATCGTGCATATGAAAGATCGTTTCTGGCGTAAGCAGAAAATACAGGGAGAAAACGGTCATTCGGGACTGGGGCTAACCCTGGTCGAAGCGCTCGCCAAAATCATGAAACTGAACGTCAGCTTGCAACTCGACAACCAGCACAACTTTATGGTTACGATTTCGGGATTACATCCCGCGCTACAAAAGTAAGCCTTAGAACACGTACTCGAGCTCGATCTTCCAGAATTGACTAGTTTCGCCATCGTAATTGCGACCGGGTTCTATATCATACGCTTTACCTGCCTTAAATTCTGCCGCGATCAGCCTCAGCTCCATACCGTCGAAAGCTTCCACCGTGAGCACCAGATCGATTTCCTCGCCGATATCCTTGCTGGTGCCGTTAAGCTCAAAGTCGATGGCGGCATCTCTTAGCTCATCGATGGCGCGATCCTGCTCGTACTCGAAAGCCAGTAACCCGATCTCAATATACTCGTTGATCTCATATTCGACCCCGATAGTTTCGACAACCAGGTTGGCGAGTTCCGGCTGGAACAATTCGCCAAACACTTCGGAATCACCCTGCAATCCATTTTGTCTGTATTCACGCTCGCCCTCTGCACGGCCGAGGATAAAAGACCAGTCATCCGCCTGTGCCGGCGACCAGTTGATCAGCAAGCCCCGCGCGGATCCCCTGACTCTATTTTTCGCGGGGTCACCGTCGACATCGGAAGTCCCGCCAGGCATCGCTTCGAATTCGTAAACGGTTTCATCACCACTAACCCTGGAGTAATGTAACTCGACTTCGAGTTCACCCATCGTGTCGTCTTCGAACTCACCCAGATAACTGATACCGGTCCAGCTCAGGTCTGCATCCTCTTCATCTTCCTTATCCGTATCTATGGTTTCGCCGTCGATGAATGACGAGGAGTCATCCTGTTGGTCCAGATAAAAAAAATGCAACGACTGATTATCGGCAATCTCCCAACCCAGGCTTGCGAGTATACGTTTAATTCCATCGACCTCGGGGTCGATAAAATCTTCGTCTGTGTTTTCTCGTGCCTGTTCTTCCGCCAGGCCGATCAAAGCTTCGAAATCACCATAACTGGATTCCAGCTTGATGGCGTCGAGATCTTCATCCCACCACAACCACCATTCACCGATACTGAGGAATTCAACTCGACCAATACTGAAATCCGAAATGATTTCATCACCGAATTCCACGCCGATTCCGATTTGCTTGCGCTCGAATCCAGAAATATCCTCTTCCTTAAGACCAGCAGGCTCGAGGGTTTCGACCTCATCTACCAAACTACCGGCGAAAAATGCATACCAATGGTCATCGATTTGATACAGCAGATTGAACTCGAATTCATACTCCTCTTTTTCAAGCCGCTTTTCCGTGGGCTCATCGCCAAGAGTCAAGTCATTTAGTTCAGATAACTCAACGCTGATCAGGAATTCGTATTCGAGTGGAAACCCGTCTTCGGCGCTCACCGCAGAGCAAACCCAGATACTGGTAAGAATGATTAAAAAAAACTTTCGCATGGTTCGATCCTCAGTTTTTCTTCAGTTTGGCGGACTAACATGGTCCCTGAAGCTTGAGACTCGTGTGGGCAAGTTTCGACTTCTGCCTGGTTCAAACCAGAATTACTAAATTATAGTCGAGGTAAAAGCGAAAACTGAGAAAAGGATAACAAAGGAAAAAGGCACTATGCAAACCCTATTCACCCGGGCATTGAAAGCAAAAACGTTCGCATCAGGCTCACGGGCGATTACGCTTTTATCAAGCGATTTCAGATCCTAATCGTCGATCCCTACCTTGATGATTTCACCGTCGAGGCTAATGATGGCCTCAAGCTTCTTGCCGTCATGTTTGAAGTCGACCTCGTAGATTTTCTGCCCCTTGTATTTCTCTTTTTCGATTTCGGTAATCCTCGCGCCCGGATATGACTCTTCGATAATCGCCTTGACTTCCTTTTTGCCAATCGCGGAGGCTGACGCGCTTAACAGGACCAGGGCAATCGCTAGATAGAAACGTTTTTTCATGTTTGTCGAGTCCGGTTAGAACAACTAAGCTACCCCGATGTTACCTGAACCAGGAAAAGCTGGCACGCATTCGATTGATAGCCGGCACGGCTACGCCATGTTGCTCATGGTGATTGGCTCGATCGCGATCAGCTTCGGTGGACTGGTGCAACGAAATATCGAAATGGCCAACCCCTGGCAGATCAATGTCTACCGGTCGCTGGGTATGCTGGTTGCGATCGCGTTGATCATCGCAATTCAAAATAAAGGCAGGATAGTTTCCACCGTCCTGGGGGTTGGGCGCTTCGGTCTGTTGGCAGGCATTCTGCTCTCGGTTGCCGGCATCTGTTTCATCCAGGCGTTGACTCACACCACGATCGCGAACGCACTGTTTGTGCTAGGCGCAATCCCATTTTTTGCGGCGCTGCTGGCGCGAATCTTTCTTGGCGAAAGGCTGCGTAACGCGACCCTGGTAACGATGCTGTTTGCTGGCTTTGGACTTGTTCTGATGGTGCTGAACGGTATTAACGTCGGCTCCGGTTTCGGCAACCTGATGGCGCTCGCAACCGCACTTTGCTTCGCTAGTTACGCGGTGGTGGTGCGTTACCGACGCAGGATTGAAATGTTGCCCGCCCTACTCATCTCATCGTTACTGATTATCGGTATTTCATTTACCGTGATCGGTGGCGATCTCGATATACCACTCAATGACGTGTTGTTGTCGCTATTCTGGGGAGGTTGCCTGTCAGGCTTTGTTAACTGGATGTTCATCATCGCATCACGACACCTGGCCACAGCTGAAGTCACCTTGATCATGCTGCTGGAATTTGCGCTGGGCCCGATCTGGGTGTGGCTATTCATCGATGAGATCCCCACGCGCTGGACGCTAATCGGTGGAGCGGTGGTTATTACCGCGGTGGCGGTGCGCGCAATCCTGGAATTAATGCATAAATCGCGACCCGAACAAACCCCGAGCCAACCGGTTTAGGCGCTTAGACTGGCCACCATGGGATCGGAAAACACGGTGATTTCGCCGGTTTCGCGATCATAGAGGTTTATATTGTCCAGGTAGGGAGAATAGATGTGCAGGGTGACCAGATTCACCTCACCATTATTACGAATTTCGTGAATATCGTCATCAAAAGAACCGCAGACTTCGCCGGCTTTCATTGTGGTAACGGATTTCTCGACTAACTGACCGTCGTGTCGATCAAAACTGGTTTCGGTGGCGACACCCTCGATCACGCGCACCCCGCAGGACGCACCCTTATGATCATGAATCGGGCTCGCCTGCCCCGGTTTCCAGCACAACACCAGTGCATAAAACTGCGGTCCGTAGGCCACCAGGTTGCGACTATAACGTTCGTCAGAAAAATGTATATGATCTGCCAGCAAGTCTGCCGATATAGAATCGTCGTCCAGGCGGTCAGTTAATTCATCCAGTGAAATTCTGTGCTCGAACGAATGTAGCCAGTTAACAAATTCTTCAATGCTGTGCATATCAATATCCCAGGTCCGGACGTACCACGTTCAGCAACGGCTCCCCTGACAGGTAACGTTGCAAATTATTAAAAAACAGTTCCAGTGTGATCGGTACATAATGGTCACCATCATCGGCCGAAACGTGCGGCGTGACAACAAAATTCGGTGCCACCCATAGTGGCGAATCATGCGGCAACGGCTCTTCATCAAAAACATCGATGACCGCGCCCGACAAATGACCGCTCGCCAGCAAATTGGCGAGCGCATCGTAATCAAATGTCGAACCGCGACCTACATTGATAATGCCGGCGCCCGCCTTTAGCGATTGCAACCGTTGATGGTCAAACAAACCGAGGGTTTCCGGCGTCGACGGCAGAGACACAAAAACATAATCCATCCTCGGTAACACCGCGTCCAGTTGATCCATCGCCACCATTTCATGCACATGCGGATGGGGCTTGCCGTGCCGACTCACCCCAATGATATGTACCGGCATCTTGTCGAGCTGTACGGCCGCACCGCCGCCGATGCTGCCGACGCCGATCAGGCCGACGGTCTTACCCTTTATCGGGGTTGAAAACAGGGAGTTCCAGTTCGCAGTACGCTGGTTGCTCAGTATCGCGGGCATTTTGTTGTGCAGCATCAATACCGCCATCAGCGCGTACTCGCCCGCCTTGTCGGCATGCGCGCCCTTGTTATTGGTTATCGTCACACCTGCTGGCACCCAGTCCATCGGACACAGGTGTTCGACGCCGGCGCCAATGCAGTGAATCCATTTTAACTTCGGTGCTACCTCGGCCAGGTTCTCGGTGGGCAAATTCCAGGTCAGTAATATTTCGGTGTTTTGCATCGACTCGACCCAGTGATCGGTATCCCAGTCCACAAAAACTTTGAGTTGCGCGGCAAGTTCTGGATAGCCCTGCGCGACCTGTTGAAACTTGTCTATCGAAATCGTAAACACAGGTTCGCTTTCGGGCGTCGACGGAAAGGTATCGGCTCCCGCGTGATTATTTTTGATATGCAGCTTGATGCTCATGCGCGGTATCCAGTCTCCAACGACTTCAGTGTATCAATCACTGTCTCAACCCGTTCCGACCCGTTCAGGGATTCAGCGGCAAACTGGGTATGCATTACTTTTTCACCGATTTCAATCAGCCGACGGCCATCATTAATCGCGTCCTCTTCTATATTCAGCACGGTATCACCACCATAAGTCGCTACCGGGTTCGGTAAAAAATCGGTGATGTGCGCGGGGGCAATTCCACTTTCGAGATCGCGGCAAAGCTTACGCAGTTTCTTACGGTACTGGATAATACCCTTGTCGCTCGGCACCAGGTGCTCCATTTTCTGATCGGCAATGCGGCCCATGCCCTCCACGGCTTCGGCATCGCCGGGATAACGCTGGCGCTGGTCGTAGCTGCGGTCCATGAGCTCACCCTGCTCGATTAACTCGGGACCCTCGGGCGTATTGTATTCCTCCGGGTCGGCACGCTCGCCGAAGATGGCCCACGCAAACGCGGTACTGTTTTCATCGTCAATCGGCACGACCCAGCGTGAAAAAGCGGTTCGACCATAATAGATCGCGCGGGTGCCATCCGCTGAAAACGCGGCGCCCGCCTGGGTATAGTTCGGCAGCACCAGCTCGTTGACTCGCACCCAGACGTGCTCATCGACGCGGCGCACATTGGCGCCGAGGAAACTCATTTCGCGCTCGTAAAATAATAGCTCGCCGATTTCGCCCATGCCTTCGGAAAATTGCGCCCGGCTCATGCGCGAATGCAGAAAACTGGTGTGAATCGGATCGAGGATGGCATCCAGCACCTGCAGCCAGTTGCAACGATAGTCGGCGCGGTAAGGCACCAGGGTCTGCCCCTCGATTTCGAGCGTGTCGTAAATCGGGAATTCCGGCATCTGCTCGATTGGCCCCAGGTAGGCGAAAATCAACCCGCGGTATTCCCTGACCGGATAGGCACCGAGCCTGGTTTGTTGCTTGACCAGGTCGGCAATCTTCTGCGGCTGCCCGGGAATCTCGATGATGCTGCCGTCGACGTCGAACAACCAGCCGTGATAACAGCAGCGAATTCCATCTTCTTCGCAGATCCCGAACTCCATCGACGCGCGCCGGTGCGGGCATTGCTTGTGAACCAGGCCATAACGTCCAGCCTTGTCGCAAAACAGCACAAGCTCCTCACCGAGCACTTTAATTATTCGCGGAATATCTTCGACTTCGCGAGTCAGGGCGACCGGTTGCCAGTAGCGACGCAGGTATTCCCCACAGGCACTGCCCTTCGAAGTCCTGACCAGAAACTCATCGCTTTCACCGCGCTGAATCTCGGTATAACCCTGGTAGTTAAGATCTCTGGTCAATGCTGTAAGACTCCTTGGGTCCAGGCAGAAAAACTTACCGCAAGCGTTGTCCGGGCGCAACCACCACACCAGGCTAAGCGAGTAAATCGTTGACCCGGTATCTAGTCAGACAGGCCAATACTCTGTTTCACATCGTCGACCAGGCGGGTACGACTCTCTTCCGAGGCGAAAAACCAGGTCAGTATCCACCCCACGAACACGAGTACCGCCAGCAGCTTGAGAAACGCGGAGACTTTTGCATTCGACTTGATGGCTTCAACGCGGGCACGATTGGCCGTGTAAACCCGGTAAAAGAATCCAGCGACCCTGAAAAACGGGCCATAGAGGAAGTCGATCCACTTGGCGATAGATTTTTGCAAGCTAGTAATGGCGCCCGTTTGCGCCCTGCACTTTGACGAGACGGTATATTACCTTCAGGACAGCCCCATTGATAGAAAAGCAATATAGGCTGTAGCGCGATACCTTTGGTATCGACATCCAGTACATTCAATAGAAAGTATTGCCATATGTTCCCTGGCGACTATGCTCTCGACGAATTAAGTCAGCCAGGCAGCAAAATTTTTGAGGGTCAGGCCATTAGTCTCGTGCAATATTCGCTAACGCCTGAACCTCCGCAATATAGTTACGCAAACCTACTATAATCAAAAGCTTATATGGACTTCTTCGGATTTATCATCACTGCAATCGTGCTGTTAGCCATAGGGCTGCCGGTCGCAATCATCGTGATGTTCTGGATCACGCGCAACAAGACAAACCAGTTGCAGCAACAGCTGGATGAACTGCGCGCCCAGGTCGCTGCGCTCGCGGCAGGTCCGGTGGCAGGGATAGATGCACAAAGCGAAATTGTCGATCCGATCTCCGCAAGCAACGCTGTCAGTAGCGAAGAACCGTCCGAACCGGAATCGCCCGAGGCTCCACCCGAACCCGAAGCTCAGTGGGGAGCGCCGCCAGCAGCGGCTTCAACTATTCCGCCAGCCGCTGCCGGCGTTACCCATGATCCAGGTCCGCGTGCCAAAAACCCCGTTGATCATTTTGAAGACCTGTTGCGCCGCATCGGTAACGCGGCGACTTCCTATTTTACCGATGGCAATATTTTTGTACGCATCGGACTGCTGGTTCTGTTTTTTGGCGTCGCTTTCCTGCTCAAGTATGCGGCTGAAAATTCTCGCATCCCGCTTGAGTTCCGTTTCATGGGTGCCGCCGCCGGTGGCCTGGTCCTGCTAGTGTTCGGCTGGAGGTTACGTCTCAGCAAAGCAATCTACGGATTGCTATTGCAAGGTGGCGGCATCGGCGTCATCTATATCACGATATTCGCCGCGTTTAGGCTTGCCGACCTGCTGCCACCGTCGCTGACCTTCGTGCTACTGGTATTCTTTTCGGCTTTTACAGTCGCCCTGGCAATTCTGCAGGACTCGAAAGCGCTTGCGATTTATGCCGTACTGGGCGGTTTCCTGGCACCATTCCTGGCGTCTACCGGCAGTGGCAATTACATCGGTCTGTTCAGTTACTACAGCGTTTTAAATGCAGCGGTATTTGCGGTCGCGTGGTTTCGCGCCTGGCGCTCACTTAATCTGCTGGGCTTTATTTTCACCTTTGGAGTTTTTGTTTTGTGGGTGGCGTTCGATTACCGTACCGAACACCTTTATCCAACCAGCGCGTTCCTGCTACTGTTCTTCCTGATGTACAGCCTTATCGGCGTGTTGTACGCGCTGCGTCAACCCGAACATCTGACAGGACTGGTCGACGGCACAATGGTATTCGGTACCCCTGTCATCGTGTCCGGATTACTAATGGTCATGCTTCGCGATTATGACTACGGCATCGCCGGAGCCTCGGCAGCGATGGGCTTTTACTATATTCTACTGGCCCGCTACGCGTGGAAACACGTCGGCGAAGAGTTTCGCCTGCTGGCCGAAGCAATGCTCGCCATCGGCGTGGTTTTCGCGACACTGGCGATACCTTACGCGCTCGACGGGCACTGGAGCAGTGCTGCCTGGGCGCTCGAAGCCGCGGGAATCCTTTGGGTGTCGATTCGCCAGAATCGCTTTTATGCCCAATGCTTCGCGATAGCACTACAGGTTGGATCCGGGGTGCTGTTTTTGTTGCGAAATATTGACGACGTCGGCAACACGGCCTGGCTCAATCCGGCTTTTCTCGGCGGTGTTTTCATCGCCCTGGGTGCCTTCATTTCGGCACGCATGCTCTACCTGCAGGCGCAAGACTTCAAACTTCGTATGCTGCACATTCCGTTTTACATCTGGGCAATGGCCTGGTGGTTGATCAGCGCACTGGTGCAGATAGACGAATACGCCCACCACCCGCTCAGCGCCTGGTTATTATTATTTGGCGCAAGCGCAGCATTACTGGTCTACCTTGATCGCCTGCGCGAGTGGAACTGGATGCCGGCTGCTATTAACGCCGCGCTGTTGCTGCCGGTATTGGTACTCATTGCACTCTATTCCCTGTTTGACAACGACCACATCCTGGTCACGCCCGATCTTTATTTCTGGGTTGCGGTACTGGGGACGAATTACTGGTTGATCGAGAAACTCGAAACCGTGGCTTGGCCTGCCTGGGTCAATATCGCTGCGCATACCGGCCTGGTAGTTTTTATTGCACTGATACTGTCATTCGAACTGGTCTGGATTTTTGATACCAAAATGGACCTTCCCGGTCAAGGATACTATGCGATATTTGCGGTGATGCCGTTAATCGCGATGCGCATCGCACAAATCGAAATTTTGCCTGCCATCAAGCGACTGGGGCCTGCCCTGCAGCTGAGTCTGATCGCTACGCTGTCAGGCCTGTTGCTGTTATGGAACCTGGTCATCAACCTGACCAATAGCGGCGATCCGGCACCGCTTCCATATATCCCGTTTATCAATCCGGTCGATCTAACGCAGATAGCTTTCTTTGTGCTGGTACTGGGCAGTTTAAAACTGGTAAATCCTTCGATGAAAATCCAGCGTGATCATATCGTTATCATCCTCGCTGGTTTGTGCTTCGTCTGGCTGACCGCTGTATTGATCCGCAGCATGCACCACTATCTCGAGATTGGTTTTGATCTGTCGGCAATGTCGGTCGACACGCGGGTGCAAACCGCGATTTCGATCCTGTGGACCTTGATCGGTATGGGCGCGATGCTGTTCGCTTCACGCAACAAGCTGCGACCGTTATGGATTGTCGGTGCAGCATTAGTGGGTGTCGTGCTGGTAAAAATGTTCTTTATCGATCTGGGTGCCAGCGGCACCGTCGAACGCATCGTTTCATTCCTCGTGGTTGGCAGCCTGCTGGTCG
This sequence comes from uncultured Gammaproteobacteria bacterium, assembly GCA_937984095.1. GTDB lineage: Bacteria > Pseudomonadota > Gammaproteobacteria. The sequence continues at coordinate 10,336 of CALJYH010000109.1, forward strand.
CTACCGGATACTTCTCACCGATTCCAGAAAAATACGCGGAGCCGGACGGCAGTCTGGAGCAGTCTTCTCATGCATAAAATGCTGGTTGGGTTAATTTTGTTAACACTGGCTGCCCCTGTACAGGCAGAAACCAGCCTGCAGGATTACGCTTACCAGGCGCGGCTGAGCGACTCTGACCAGGCCTTACAGCGTGTCGTGCTGCCAATAGATGTCATTATCAATCTGACGCATTCCGATTTGAGCGACCTGGCTGTTTTTAATATCAGCGGCAAACAACTGCCGCATGCGATTACGCGCACCCCGAAAACAGTCATCGAACACAACCCACAGCTTGCGTTTCATGAATTTGACCGTTTCCTGCAACAGAATTCAAAAACCGTAACCACGCGCGAGCAAACCCAACAGGCGGATTCAATGTCGGAACTGCAGACTACTGAAACCATTGCGGTGCAGTCCTTGCGCAAGGACTACCTGATCGAACTATCGGTAAACGATAAAACACCCGACTTCGACCGCATCGAACTGACATGGGCACATGAGCCCACGGGCCAAATACTTGAAGTCAGGGTCGAGGTCGGCAATGAACTGGACAAGCTGCGCGTGGTCAAGTCACGTAAAAGCCTGACCAATCAGGAATCAAAAGATCTCAACTGGCGCAGCATCAAGGGTATTCCGCGTAACCAGAAATACCTGCGCCTGACCCCGGTCAACGACGTAACCAGCTTCGAATTGCAAAACGTCATAGGACATTACCGCGAAATCAAAGACGCACCGGTAGTGACTTATCAACTGGATCCCGAAACCAGCGAACAGGACGGGGTGCAATTTTATACTTTTGAGTTCCCATCGGTAGTCAGGGCCGAGGCAATGCGCATTGTTCCAACTGATGCGAACCGGGTTATA
>CALJYH010000110.1 GCA_937984095.1 uncultured Gammaproteobacteria bacterium
CGAGGGATTATGGGCGAAATGTGACAATTGCGATTCGATTATTTATCGAGCCGAACTGGAACGTAACCAGGAAGTTTGCACCAAATGTGATTTTCATATGCGGATCGGTGCGCGTCACCGTCTGAAAGCTTTTTTCGACGAAGATGGACGCCATGAAATTGCACCTGAACTTGAAGCCGACGATGTCCTGAAATTCCGGGATGACAAGAAATACCGGGATCGGCTGAGCCAGGCGCAGAAACAAACGGGTGAAAGAGATGCATTGGTGGCGATGCGCGGCACCGTGAAATCGGTTGAAATGGTGGCTGTCGCATTCGAGTTCCAGTTTATGGGAGGGTCCATGGGCTCGGTAGTTGGTGAAAAGTTCGTGCGCTCGGTGAATACCTGTATAGAGCACAACATCCCGCTGATCTGTTTTACTGCAAGCGGTGGTGCTCGCATGCAGGAAGCGTTGTTCTCGCTACTGCAAATGGCCAAGACCAGCGCTGCCCTGACCCGACTCTCCAGGAGGGGACTGCCTTATATCTGTGTGCTTACCGATCCCACCATGGGTGGCGTTTCGGCCAGCTTCGCCATGCTCGGTGATATTCATATTGGTGAGCCGGGCGCCTTGATTGGTTTCGCCGGTCCCCGGGTAATCGAACAAACAGTGCGCGAAACCCTGCCCGAAGGTTTTCAGCGAAGTGAGTTCCTGCTTGAACATGGCGCACTTGATATGATTGTCGATCGTCGAGAGCTGCGCGACAAGATAAGCTCCCTGTGTACCATGTTGATGGCGCAAGCCTCGCCCTAGATACTATCTGTTTCAATTCCAGCGAATTAGCATGCGTTTTGAGTCCCTCGACCAGTGGTTGGAATGGCAGATGGTTTTACATGATAAAGCCATCGAATTGGGCCTGGATCGGGTTGGCCAGGTTGGTGAGCGGCTCGGTCTCGCCAGGATAGCGCGCCAGGTCGTCACTGTTGCGGGAACCAATGGCAAAGGCTCTAGCGTCGCTGCCTACGAAAACTGGTTGCATCAGGCCGGGTTCACGGTCGCAAGCTATACTTCGCCACATCTTTTATCCTACAACGAGCGCATTAAACATAACCTGGAACCGGTTAGTGATGCTGAATTATGCGTCGCATTTGAAGCCGTAGAATCGGCGCGACAGGGCGTCGCCTTAACCTATTTCGAATTTGGGACGCTGGCCTCGCTTTTCCTGATCCAGCAATGGCAACCGGATTATGCGATTCTGGAAGTCGGTCTCGGCGGTCGGCTGGATGCTGTCAATATCATAGCCGCCGATCTTGTCCATCTGACTCCGATTGGACTCGATCATCAGGCCTGGCTTGGAGACGATCGAGAGCAAATCGGTTTTGAAAAGGCGGGAGTGCTTCGTGCCGGGGTAGCAGTGGTTCTCAATGATCCAGATCCACCGCGATCGGTAATCCGGGAAATCGATCGGCTTGGTTGTAAATGTTTGCAGGTAGACCGCGATTTTCACACCACACAAATGGAAGATGGCCAACTGCTGTGGCGTTGTCGGGATATTGAATTGCGGCTTGATAATGTTCTGCCGGGGTCGCATCAGGCCCAAAACCTCGCGGGTGTCGTCGCAGGCCTGTCACAATTATCACTTCTCGAGGAGTACCAGCCGAACCAGGTGCGTAAATTTTTTCACGGAACCCGGCTTGCAGGCCGTTTACAACTTGTTGAAAGCCCGCTTAGGTGCCGGCTATATGCCGATGTCGGGCACAATCAGGATGCAGCACGGGTTCTGGCGACCAATCTTGCTGCCATGAAGCAACCATCTGGAAAAGTCGTGGTGCTGCTAGGTATGCTCACAGACAAACAGCCGGAACTATTTGTCGAAGCCCTGAAGCCGGTAGTTGATTCATGGTGGTTGTTGACGCTCGATGCGGGTCGGGGTCTTAGCGCCGAACAGTTGGCATCCCGTATCGAGTCGCAAGTGGCACCGGAAAAGCTTTTTGCCAACATTGCTGATGCACTGGATCATGCGCTGTCATCTTTGGGTAATCAGGATATAATGCTCGTAACCGGTTCCTTCTTAACTGTCGAATTTCTGCTACGCGCACTTTCCGATTCAGGCCAGCAAAACTAGTATGGATCAAAACATTAAAAATCGTCTTGTTGGCATCATCGTGATTTTTGCACTTGCCGTTATTTTCCTGCCCATGATTCTGGACGGTTCAGGGGTACGCAAAGATAAGCTCGAAGTGGTAATTCCGCCGCAACCCCTGGTCAGTGCGAATCCTGAGTTTGAATCGAAGATAATCGAACTGAATGCCGAGGTTGACGACTTGCCAGAACTCGAGCCTCGATTCGTCGATGAAAACTCTTCGAAAAATAAGATCGAGCGTGTGGATACTGCCAAAGTCGACTCGAAGACCGAGCCACAAGTTAAAAAGATAAAAGCAAAGGCTGATGTTGCGGCCAAGGTTAAGGAGGGCGGCGATAGCTGGGTGCTGCAGGTGGGCAGCTTTACGGATCGCGACAAGGCGTTGGTGCAGCGGGACAAGATACGCAAATCTAATATCGCTGCTGTTTTTATCGAGCAATTCAAGATCGATAACAAGTCCAGTTTTCGGGTCCGGCTGGGACCATTTATCAATCGCGATCAAACCAAGGTGGCGCAGAACAAGATAAAAGCCAAGCACAACATTGATGGCATAATCATGAAGTATGAAAGATAATCACGCATCCGGGGCACTGATTGGCGCTTTGATTGTTAGCGGCTATACCTATTACTCGACAGCATTCATGCCGACCAGACGAGGGCCGCTATGAGTTGGCTTGATCTTTTAATTCTTGGCGTTATCGCGTTATCAGCGTTAATTAGCCTAATTCGCGGTTTCGTTAAGGAATCTATTTCCCTGCTAAGCTGGATTGTCGCGGGCGTTGTCGCCTTTCGGTATTTTACACCGATGGCGGAATTGCTCGAGCCCTTTGTGGCAGCACCGACGATTCGCGGCATCGCAGGTTTCGCAATTCTGTTTATCAGCACCTTGATCATAGGCGCTATCATCAATTTCATAATGAGCCAGCTGGTTTCGAAAACAGGTTTAAGTGGCACTGACAAGGCCCTCGGTGTTGTTTTCGGCGGGGCCCGGGGTGTCTTGATCGTCACCATGATTGTATTACTTGGAAGCCTTACCCCAATGCCAGAGGCACAGTGGTGGCAGGATTCGGCAATGGTTGGTTTTTTTCAGCAATTGGCTGAATGGGTTAAAGGAATAATACCGGCTGATGCAGTTGATAGTTTCAGTTTTTAATTATGCGGCGCTAGCGTAGGTAACGAGATATGTGTGGAATAGTCGGGATAGTCAGCCACCAACCAGTTGCACAGGTGATATACGATTCACTACTGGTGTTGCAGCACCGCGGGCAGGATTCGGCGGGAATCGTGGTAAGCGATAAAAATAAGCTAAACCTGCGCAAGGGCAATGGTCAGGTAAGCGATGTATTTCACACCCGGCATATGCTTGAACTGACCGGTACCCTGGGTATCGGACATGTGCGCTATCCCACGGCAGGCTGTTCCTCTTCCGCAGAGGCGCAGCCGTTTTACGTCAATTCACCGTATGGCATTACGCTGGCACATAACGGCAATTTGACCAATGTCGAGAAACTAAAATCGGAGCTGTATCAGTCTGATTTACGCCACATTAATACCGAGTCTGATTCTGAAGTGCTGCTCAATGTGTTTGCGCACGAGTTACAAAGTTGCGGCAGCCTGAAAATTACCGCTGATGAAATCTTTACCGCTGTGACCGAAACCCATAAGCGTATTGAAGGCGCTTATGCCGTGGTTGCGATGTTGACAGGTAAGGGGATTGTTGGCTTTCGTGACCCGCGCGGTATTCGGCCAGTTGTCTACGGAAAACGTGAAACCGGTGAAGGATCTGAATACATGATTGCGTCAGAGAGCGTCGCCTTGCAGACCTCGGGCTTTGAACTGATAGCCGATTTAAAACCAGGGGAAGCCGTATTTATTGACGTTACGGGAACCATTCATCATCGACAATGCGCAGTTTCGTCCGAACTCAATCCATGTATTTTTGAATATGTCTATCTCGCGCGGCCTGATTCGATAATTGACGATATTTATGTTTATAAGGCCCGCCTCCGCATGGGCGTAAAATTGGCACGTAAGATTTTAAAACAGATGCCAAAGCACGATATTGATGTGGTAATCCCGATTCCTGATACCAGCCGGCCTTCAGCTATCGAATTGGCTTATCATCTGGGGGTCAAGTTTCGGGAAGGTTTTATCAAGAATCGCTACATTGGCCGTACCTTTATCATGCCCGGGCAACAAATGCGAAAAAAATCCGTACGCCGAAAACTCAATCCCATCGATATTGAATTCAAGGGCAAGAATGTTCTGCTGGTCGACGATTCTATCGTGCGGGGAACCACGTCGAAGCAGATAATCCAAATGGCTCGCGAAGCAGGGGCGAAAAAGGTTTATATCGCATCTGCTGCGCCACCGGTGCGCTATCCCAATGTATATGGCATCGACATGCCCGCGGCAAACGAACTGGTTGCCCATGAACGCAGCGAAGCTGAAATAGCGGAATACATTGGTGCAGACTGGCTCATTTACCAGGAGCTAGACGATTTAATCGATGCAGTACAGAAAGGTAACCGCAGCATTAAAAAGTTTGATTGTTCATGTTTTGATGGCAAGTATGTTACCAATACCGTGGGTGTTGACTACCTCGACAAGATCCGATCCCTGCGCAACGATTCGGCCAAGGAGGCAAGTGAGGAGCAGCTCAACGTGGTAGGCATGGAACTGCACAATAACGCCTGATGCGCTGGCAGGATATTAAGGATGAGGTGGTCGCTAAACTAGGTGGCAATTCGGCACTGGCAGATGAGCGTCCATTTATAGTTGTCGATTCGCAGCAACAACAGTTGCACTGGATTGATATCGAAGAACAGCATAATCGCACCTATCCCGTGTCGACGGCAGCGAACGGCATCGGCAATCGGCTGGATTCTCTGATGACACCTTTTGGAATTCATCGCATTCGCCAAAAAGTCGGGGGAGGTGAACCCTGGGGGATGGTTTTTGAAGCGCGTGAGCCAACCGGAAGGATTGTGGACGACCTCGATAACAGGGAACGGGACGAAATTACTTCACGCATATTATGGCTGGATGGACTGGAGGACGGAATAAATCTTAACGGAGTTTATGATACCTATAACCGCTATATTTACATTCATGGCACTTCTGACGAAAAACGTATTGGGGAAGCGGTTTCAGGTGGTTGTATCCGTATGAAAAATGACGATGTCATGGAATTGTTTGACGATGTTATGGTGAATGATCTGGTTTTAATTGCATAGATCACATCTGCTTAAGGCAGTGTTCTCTGCTGTGACATGGGTCCAGAGCTGCTGGCCTCATGAAAATATTCGAAAAGTTAAGCCGTCAGTCCGTAGATTATGACCGGATAGGGATCTTGACAACCAGGAATCATCGTCATATGGTGCGGGCCTGGCGCTAATTTGTTACTCGGCTTGCAGGCGCCCACGAATCAGTAAAGATTCCGAATAAAAATTTGCTAAAGAGGGTGGTCCCGAATTATTTCCGAACCCTTCCCCTCCCGAGTTTTTTCTATTTTGGAGAAACTCCGTGAAACAAGATAGTTATGGTTTTGACACGCTTGCCATAAGAAGCGGTCAGCGTCGTAGTTCCGAACTCGAACACAACGAAGCCATATTCACGACTTCCAGTTTTGTGTTTGAAAATGCCGCCCAGGCTGCTGCGCGCTTTGCCGGAGATGAGCCGGGGAATATTTATTCGCGGTTTACCAATCCCACCACACAGGCTTTTGAAAGACGCCTGGCTGCCATGGAAGGAGGCGAGGCCTGCATCGCGACTGCCTCGGGAATGGCGGCAATCACGAGCCTGTGCATAGCCATGCTCAGAGCAGGTGATCATATCGTCAGCTCACGCTCGATATTTGGCACCACCACAACCCTGTTCGACAAGTACCTGCCGCGTTTTGGTATCGAAACCAGCTTTGTTGATTTAACAGATCTGGATGACTGGAAGCAATCGATTCGCAACAATACCCGCCTGCTGTTCCTGGAGACGCCATCGAATCCACTTTCCGAAATCGCCGATATCAGGCTACTGGCAGATTTGGCGCACGAAAATAACTGCATGTTGGTGGTTGATAATTGTTTTTGTACTCCCGCACTGCAACGCCCGCTTGAACTGGGCGCCGATATCATCGTGCATTCGGCAACCAAGTACCTGGATGGGCAGGGTCGTATCGTTGGTGGCGCGATTGTGGGTCCCAACCCGCTTGTTAATGAAGATATATTTGGCGTAATTCGTAGCACTGGCCCCAGCATGAGTCCGTTCAACGCCTGGGTTACCTTAAAGGGGCTTGAGACACTCAATCTGCGTATGAATGCGCACTCGCAAAACGCCATTCAACTGGCCAGATTTCTGGAGCAACATCCACGTGTGGAAAGGGTGTTCCATCCAGGGCTTGAAACCCACCCTCAGCATGAGCTGGCGAAATCACAGCAGTACGGATTTGGGGGCGTGGTTTCTTTTGTCGTTGCCGGCGGGCGTGAGAGTGCCTGGAGGATAATCGATTCGACCGAGTTGCTTTCAATTACGGCTAATCTCGGTGATGTCAAGACAACGATAACGCATCCAGCGACCACAACCCACGGGCGAGTCAGCGATGAGTTAAAGGCCAGGACCGGCATTGGCGAGGGCCTGATCCGGATTGCGGTTGGACTGGAAAGTATCGACGATATCATTGCCGACCTTGCGCGAGGCCTGGATGGCTGAACTGTTCCGGCAACTTGAAAATGCAATTCTGGAGCCGGACTACCAGGTCAAGTGTGAATTGACGGCAACGCTCTATCAGGAATGGCGACAAGGCTCGCTAGTTCGACAGGCAGGATCTAAAATTCTGTCAATTGATGATCCGGGACGGCCGCAAAAGCCGATTTTGGTTGATCCTCGAGAACTGGAACGTCGCAGCGTCTCTTCCGAGGAGGGGCGCATTCGCTTGCTGCACGCTTTTGCGCATATTGAATTTAACGCGATCAATATCGCGCTTGATGCTGTCTACCGATTTCGTGACATGCCGGAGCAATTTATCAGTGACTGGTTGCTGGTTGCAACTGAGGAGGCCAGGCATTTTCAATTGCTGGAGCGTGAACTTAAACAACGGGGAAGTTCCTACGGCGCGTATCACGCTCATCGAGGGCTGTGGGACATGGTTTGTAAAACACGGCATGACGTGTTGCATCGAATGGCTCTGGTCCCGCGTGTCATGGAAGCAAGAGGCCTGGATGTTACCCCCGGTATGATTGCGAAATTCAAACAAAGTGACGATCGAGCTGCAGTCGAGATACTGGAGGTTATTTATCACGATGAAATCGGACATGTGTGCATCGGCAATCACTGGTACGGTTACCTTTGTGAACAGCAGGGTCTCGATGCGGAAAGCACATTTCGCGACCTGGTTGTACAGTACATGGATGGAAAATTGCGCGGCCCGTTTAATTGGCAGGCCCGTATCGAGGCTGGTTTTCAGGCGGCCGAACTTAGTGCTCTAGAGCAGGGTATTTAGACCCTGGAATCACTAAGCTTGAATCCCTGTTCGCGGGTCCAACTCAGGTAACTTGGCTCTCGGCCCCAGTCACCGAGAACAATTCGGGATAAATTGGAATCGTATCGATGAACCGCCGGTCGATGGGTGTGTCCATGAATGATAATGCTGGCCTCGTTAGCATGGAAACAGTCTTCTACCGCCTGAGGATTTACATCCATAATCTCGAAGGATTTCTGTGTCATCGCATCAGCACTGTCTGCGCGTAACTGGGCCGCAATACGCTGACGCTCCTCGAGCGGCTTAGCCAGAAAGTCGGATTGCCATTTTGTGGTGCGTACCATGGAACGAAATTCCTGGTAATCCTGATCGTCGGTGCACAGGGTGTCACCGTGGACCAAAACCACCCTGTGTTTATCGAGTTGCAGTATATGTGGTTCGTCCAGTAACGTTAGATTTACCATCCGCGCGAATCCCTGTCCCAACAGAAAATCCCGGTTTCCGGCGATGAAGAAAATTTCGACTTCTGATGCCAGCTGTTGCAGCGACTCGATCACCCGCCGGTGCTCCGGTGCCGGATCGTCATCGCCCAGCCAGACTTCGAAAAAATCACCCAGGATATAGAGATATCGGGCCATAGTCGCCCGATTCTCCAGAAATTCCGTAACTGCGTTCGTTACCTCCGGCCGGTCGGCATCGAGATGACAATCTGAAATAAACAGGGTTTCATCGTTCATGCCTGCGAGCCGTTTTTACTGGCGACTGACACCGGTGATGGTAATGGTTTCGAGGGGTACGTTCTGGTGGCCACCCTTGTTTCCGGTGGGAACCTGGGCAATTGCATCGACGATGTCCATTCCTTCGGTCACCTTGCCAAATACTGCGTATCCCCAACCCTGCATCGATTCGCTGGTGAAATTCAGGAAATCGTTGTCGGCATGGTTAATGAAAAATTGCGAGGTGGCGGAATGCGGATCGCTGGTGCGTGCCATTGCTAAGGTGCCTCGATCGTTGGTCAGGCCATTGTTAGCTTCATTCTCTATAGGCGCCCGTTTGCTCGGCTTATCCTTCATATCAGCCGTAATTCCGCCGCCCTGAATCATGAAGTTCGGAATAACACGGTGAAAGGTAGTGTCGATAAAGTAACCGTCATCGATATAGGCCAGAAAATTTTCGCTGCTATTGGGTGCATTTTGCATATCGAGTTCAATGGTGATATTGCCCATGCTTGTTTCAATTAATACGATTGGATTGCTTGCAGTAGTTTCATTCATTGGTTTGCCACCTTTGCTGTCAGGATAAAATACCAGGGATAGAATGGCTGCGAGCACGACCGCAATCGGAAGTAACGTTTTATTCATCAGCATTCCAGTTTATTGTGAGCTAGCGGATTCTACTGATTTGTCCTCGTTTTTGGAAGCTGGAAGGCAATTAACGGTTTCGCTGCGTGGGTGCATCTTTTAAACTCTACGGCCAGATTCAATAAGCCAGTTTAAAGCCAAGCAATGCTGACGATCTACAACAGTTTGACCAATCGGAAAGAGACCTTTAAACCCATAGTTCCCGGAGAGGTTCGTATGTATGTCTGTGGTATGACGGTATACGATTATTGTCATATAGGGCATGCGCGCGTGCTGGTGGTGTTCGACGTCGTGTTTCGATTCCTAAGACACCTGGGTTACGCTGTGACCTACGTGCGCAACATCACCGATATTGACGACAAGATCATAGATCGAGCCAGGGAAAATGGAGAGGAATATAGTCATTTGACCGAACGTTTTATTCGGGCAATGCATGAGGATGCCGACGCTCTGGGTGTGCTGCGCCCTGATATGGAACCACGCGCTACCGATACCATTGAACCGATACTGGCGATGATCGATAGCCTGCAGCAACAGGAATACGCCTACCAGGCTGACAATGGTGATGTTTACTTTGCGGTTTCGAAGTTCAAAAACTACGGGCAGTTGTCAGGCAAGAAAATTGATGAGTTACGCGCCGGTGAACGTGTTGATGTTGATGAGGGCAAGAGAGATCCACTCGATTTCGTGTTGTGGAAATCAGCCAAGCCTGGCGAACCCAGCTGGCCTTCCAAATTTGGCGAGGGACGTCCCGGTTGGCATATCGAGTGTTCAGCCATGTCGAACAGTTTGCTTGGGAACCATTTTGATATTCATGGTGGTGGTCAGGATTTACAGTTCCCGCATCACGAGAATGAAATCGCACAAAGTGAATCCTGTAACGGGGAAAAGTTTGTCAACTACTGGATGCATAACGGATTCGTGCGGGTCAATGAAGAGAAGATGTCCAAGTCTCTCGGCAATTTTTTCGTATTAAGAGAAGTTCTGGAAAATTATCGCGCTGAAGAAATCCGTTACTTTATAATCAGTAGCCACTATCGTAGCCAGCTCAATTACTCCGAGGAGCAACTCGATAATGCGCGTGCCGCGCTGCAAAGACTTTATGCTGCTTTGCAGGACACGAATGTAGCCGAGATACCTGCGGAGAGTGAATACCAGAAACGCTTTGAGCAAGCGCTAAATGATGACTTTAATACCGCTATTGCGATTGCGGTGCTGTTTGACCTGGCGCGTGATATTAATCGAGCCAAGGCCGAGAAACAAGACGAGCAGCATGCTTTGGCAAGCTTGTTGCGCTATCTCGGTGGCATCATTGGCCTGTTGCAGGCTGAGGCTGAAAGTTTCCTTAAATCGAAGCCGGGGCAGGGGACCGGATTAAGCGATGCAGCAATCGACGAACTCGTAGAGCAGCGATTGCAGGCGCGTGCTAGCAAAGACTGGGCTAAAGCCGATCGTATCCGTGATGAGTTAGAAGCCGCAGGCATCATCATCGAAGACGGTCCCGAGGGCACTCGGTGGCGGCGTAAATAGCTAAAAATACCGGCCCGGGAGCCCCAGCTAATTGTTTGAATTGTCTTGGTTTTTCAATTGACGATTATTTTTGATCAGCGTATTATTCCGCGCCTTGCCACCCGACGCTAAAGCGTCGGGGTGACGCTAAACGTCAGGGGCATAATTCGGGGTGTAGCGCAGCCTGGTAGCGCAACTGCTTTGGGAGCAGTGGGACGGGAGTTCGAATCTCTCCACCCCGACCAAATTTTAAGTTTATGTCTGATATCGTACTGCACTAGATATTGGATCATTGTTTCGGTGGATGGGAAATGGGTAATAATCCCTGAACCCAGGATGCCTTTACTAGGGCGTTTTTTACGCTAGTGCAAGGCGGCCACGCGCGCAGGACAGCAACGTATTTCAAATATACGTGAGGATCCGAGCACGAGGCCAACGCGTAAAAGATAAGGAATTCGTCCGGTAGTTTGAACCGAGGATGCCTTTCTAAGGGTCTATTCTAGGCGAGTGCAAGGCGGATGCGCGCGCAGGACCGCAACGTATACAGACATACGTGAGGATCCGAGCACGCATCCAACGCAGCAATCGTCTAGAATAGACCCTTAGATAGGTATCCGAAGCGCCCGTAGCTCATTTGGATAGAGCATCGGCCTTCTAAGCCGAGGGTAGCAGGTTCGAATCCTGCCGGGCGTACCATTTTATGGTGGGCGTAGCTCAGTTGGTAGAGTGCAAGATTGTGATTCTTGTTGTCGTGGGTTCGATCCCCATCGTCCACCCCATATTCAGGGCGTCTGCGAGCAGACGCCCATGATGCTGGCCAGGCAGTCACCGTTAAAAGCGGTGAACGACCATAAGATCAGGGATTGCATGTTTCTGCGAAAGTGGCGGAATTGGTAGACGCGCCAGATTTAGGTTCTGGTATCTTTTGATGTGAGAGTTCGAGTCTCTCCTTTCGCACCATTATAGTATTGCAGCGACGGCAGCTGCATGTAGTTAGCTTGTATGCCCGGTTATGAAAATAACCGGGTATTTTTTGGAATAGCCAAACAAACCTGCTTGCGCTTGCACAAGCTCCGACTCAGCCCATATTCTCTCGGCAGGTTTTTCTCCAATGCAACTCCCCCCTTGGTGGCTTCGATATGAAAGCGATTGATCTAGGCAATGACAATTTTCATCTTCGACTCCGAGAACTGGTTGTAACCGAATTGTTGCGCTTTAGCGACCAGATTAGGAGTATTGGAAAATCAGGGGTTTTGGTCACGACAAATTAGGGCTTCGAGGGATTTGTTACAGTTGAAAGCGGGTGTAAAAATTGGCTGACAACTTGCATTGACGTGGGTATAATCCGCGCCACTTTGGGACTTCGCCCGCTCCAGGTGTCGTAGTTCTTTCTCCTGAATCGGCCCACTTAGTTCGACTGGTCGTAAACTACAACTATCTCTCAGTAAAAATCACGAGATTTTGACATGCAAGTATCAATTGAAACCCTTGAGGGTCTGGAACGCAGAATGACGGTGCAAATACCGTCCGAGCGGGTCAGTGAAGCCGTTGAAAAGAAACTTAAGGACTTGAGTAAAACTGTCCGAATTGATGGCTTTCGTCCGGGTAAGGTGCCATTGAAGGTGGTGCAGCAGAAATTCGGTGGTCACGTTCGCCAGGAAGTTATCGGTGATGTCATTGAATCGAGCTACCAGGAGGCCTTGATTCAGGAAAAGGTGCGTCCCGCCGGTGCGCCAAGTATTGATTCAGTTAGCACGGAAGAAAAGGAAGACATGTCGTATACCGCGACTTTCGAGGTCTACCCGGAGGTCGAGACGCTCGAACTGGAAACGATCGAGGTCGAAAAGCCGAAGGTCGAAATTTCCGACAAGGATTTTGACGCGATGCTGCAAAAACTTCGCGAACAGCGCAAGGGCTGGAAGGAAACCAAAAGTGCCGCGAAGAAGGGGTTTCAGGTTATGGTTGATTTCGAAGGTCGTATTGACGGCGAGCTGTTCGAGGGCGGTGCCGGTAAGGATATGGCGGTTGAAATCGGGGCTGGACAAATGTTACCGGAATTCGAAGCCGGACTAGAGGGTGTCAAGGCGACAGAAAAGAGAACCGTCGAAGTGAATTTCCCCGACGACTACCATGGTGCCGACGTTGCTGGTAAGAAAGCCGAGTTTACGCTTAAAGCGAACAAGGTTTCGAAGCCGGAACTGCCGGAGCTTGACGAGGAATTTGCCAGGGGATTTGGCATCGAGGACGGGGACCTGGAAAAAATGCGCGCCGACATTCGTGCCAATATGGAAAAGGAGAAGAATGACCGCCTTAAGCTGAATATAAAGAATAAAGTAATGACGGGATTGTTGGAATGCAACGAAATCATTGCGCCGAGTGCGATGGTGGCAGATGAGATCAAGAATCTGCGTGCTCAAGCTGCACAACGCATGGGTAAGGACCCCGAGACGATAGATGAAACCAGTTTTCCGAACGAGTTGTTCAGTGCCGAAGCAGCCCGCCGGGTACAACTCGGGTTGCTCATCGCGGAAGTGATTAAATCAGAAAAAATTGAGTTAAATCAAGAGCTTGTCGAATCGGCAATCGAGGAGATGGCGGTTGCTTACGAACAGCCTGACCAGGTGCGTGACTACTATCGACATAATCAACAGGCACGCTCCGGAATCGAGGGCATGGTGCTTGAAGATCAGGTTGTTGCCCATATCTTGGACAAAGCCAAAGTCACCGAAAAAGAAGCCAGCTTCGACGACTTGATGAATGGCAATCTCTAAAACCTATTAATCTCGGATATTCAATGAAAGATAAAGTTAGCAATACCGGCATAAGCTCGATAATGCCCGATTACCTGGATACCCAGGCCAACCTGGTGCCGATGGTTGTAGAGCAATCTGCACGGGGAGAGAGAGCTTATGACATATATTCTCGCCTGCTCAAAGAGCGTGTCATTTTTGTGGTAGGTCCGATCGAAGACCACATGGCTAACTTGATCGTCGCCCAGTTGTTATTTCTGGAATCCGAGAATCCCGATAAAGACATATCGCTTTATATCAATAGCCCGGGTGGCTCGGTAACTGCCGGTCTTGCGATTTACGATACCATGCAATTCATCAAACCCGATGTGAGCACGCTTTGCACCGGCCAGGCAGCCAGCATGGGCGCTATTCTATTGGCTGGTGGTTGTGCCGGAAAGCGTTATGGTTTACCGCACTCACGCGTCATGATTCATCAGCCGTTGGGCGGTTTCCAGGGCCAGGCCACGGATTTTGAGATTCATGCGAAGGAAATTCTTGCGGTCAGGGAGAGGCTTAATAAATTACTCGCATACCATACTGGAAAAAAGGAAAGCAGCATCGATCGTGACACTGAGCGTGACAACTTTATGAGCGCTGAGCAATCGGTAGATTATGGAATTATTGATCAAGTTTTGGCTTCTCGTGCCGACCCAGATGAGAATGGCGCCACAGAATAGATATTCTTTTGCGCTTTATCTGTGAGACGTTGGTCAAAAAGCGTTTTTTTCGGTTGTACTCCGCGGTTCGGTCTAATATTATCAAGCGGATTGGACATAAAATTTCGGTAGTTTGGTATGAGTGACGAAAGATCCAAGAATAAGGACGAAAAGCTCCTGTATTGCTCGTTTTGCGGTAAAAGCCAGCATGAGGTGAGAAAATTGATAGCGGGTCCGTCAGTTTTCATCTGTGATGAGTGTGTGGACCTCTGCAATGACATTATCCGTGAAGAGATTCACGAAAGTGGCGAAGATGCTGAAAGCAAACTTCCCATTCCCCATGAAATTTTTAAAGTTCTCGATGAGTATGTCATTGGCCAGAGTCGCGCCAAGAAAGTGCTTTCGGTGGCTGTATATAACCACTATAAACGCCTCGAAGTCGGTCATATCAAGGATGAGATCGAGCTTTCCAAGAGTAATATCCTGTTAATCGGCCCGACCGGTTCGGGCAAGACGCTGCTTGCCGAAACACTCGCACGCCTGCTCAACGTTCCGTTTGCGATTGCTGATGCCACCACGTTAACCGAAGCTGGCTACGTCGGCGAAGATGTGGAAAACATTATTCAGAAACTGTTACAAAAATGTGATTACGACGTCGAAAAGGCGCAGACGGGGATTGTCTATATCGATGAGATCGATAAGATTTCCCGCAAGTCGGATAATCCTTCGATCACCAGAGATGTATCGGGTGAAGGCGTACAGCAGGCTTTACTGAAGCTAATTGAAGGAACGGTTGCATCGGTGCCTCCACAAGGTGGCAGAAAGCATCCGCAACAGGAATTTTTACAGGTTGATACCGGCAAGATCCTGTTTATTTGCGGTGGCGCATTCGCCGGATTGGACAAAGTCATACTCAACCGGTCGGAGAAAGGCGGTATTGGTTTTGGTGCTGACGTGAAAAGTAAGGACAAAAAAGACCTGTTCGGTGAAGTCATCAGCAAAGTCGAGCCCGAAGATTTAATTAAATATGGTTTGATCCCGGAGTTCGTAGGCCGCCTGCCAGTCGTGGCTACGCTTGAGGAGCTTGATGAGGATGCACTGGTGAAGATCCTGACCGAGCCCAAAAACGCAATCACCAAGCAATATCAAAAAATGTTCGAAATCGAAGGCTGTGAGATCGAATTTCGACCAGATTCACTTAACGCAGTCGCAAAAAAGGCGATGGCGCGAAAGACCGGAGCGCGTGGTTTGCGCACCATACTCGAGAATACCCTGTTGGAAATCATGTACGATTTGCCCGCGATGGAAAATGTCAGCAAGGTCGTGGTCGATGCTGCGGTAATCGAAGGTAATGCCCAACCCTATGTTATTTACGAGGGTGGGGAAATGCAGCGCGTGGCTTCTGACGAATAAGTCTCAGCCCAGGCTTGAAAGCCGGGTTGAAAACGGACAATGGACACCCATATAGACCCGAGACTCAGGCTTCGAGGCATTTATGTCAGACTATCAAAACAATTCGCTCGCTGAACTACAGGACAGGCAATTAATACCGGTCTTGCCACTACGCGATGTGGTGGTTTATCCGCACATGGTTATCCCGCTGTTTGTCGGTCGTGAGAAATCGATCCTGGCACTCGAAGCCGCGATGGCCGATAACAAGAAAATTCTCCTGTTGGCTCAGAAAAATGCCGAGGTCGATGATCCTGGCCAGGATGACCTGTACCAGATAGGAACCCTGTCAACTATTCTGCAAATGCTGAAACTGCCAGACGGCACTATTAAGGTATTAGTCGAGGGCGGTGACAGGGTGTCGGTTGAGAGTCTGCTTGAAACCAACGAATATTATTCGGCCGCAACAAAAATGCTCGAAAAATCGGGCCTGGTTGATGATCGCGAAGCCGAAGTATTACTGCGTTCGGTATTGAATTTGTTTGATCAGTACGTGAAGTTGAACAAAAAAGTGCCACCCGAAATACTGACTTCGCTATCGGGTATTGACGATCCTAGCAGACTGGCGGATACGATCGCTGCACACATGTCTTTAAAACTGGACGAAAAGCAGGAAATCCTCGAGATTCAGGACCCCCGAGAACGCATCGAACACATCATGAGTAAGATTGAAGGCGAAATCGATTTAATGCAAATCGAGAAACGCATTCGTGGACGTGTTAAACAGCAAATGGAAAAAAGCCAGCGCGAGTACTATTTGAATGAGCAGATGAAAGCCATTCAAAAGGAACTCGGCGATATGGACGACGCCCCTAACGAAGTCGAAGACCTGCAACGCAAGATTGAAGAGTCAGGAATGCCGAAAGAGGCGCGTGAAAAGGCTGACTCAGAGCTTAACAAATTAAAGATGATGTCACCGATGTCGGCGGAGGCCACGGTGGTGCGCAACTATATCGACTGGCTGGTTAGCGTGCCCTGGAAAAAGAAATCAAAAATCAGACGCGATTTGTCGCAGGCCGAAAAGGTTCTCGAAGAAGATCACTATGGTCTTGAGAAGGTCAAGGAACGGATTCTCGAGTACCTCGCAGTGCAGCAACGCGTGCGCAAACTTAAAGGTCCGATCTTATGCCTGGTCGGTCCTCCCGGCGTTGGTAAAACCTCGATCGGCCGTTCGATTGCACGCGCAACCAATCGAAAGTTCTCGCGTATGTCGCTGGGTGGCGTGCGTGATGAGTCCGAGATCAGAGGTCATCGTCGTACCTATATCGGCTCCATGCCAGGTAAAATTATCCAAAATCTGTCGCGTGTAAAAGTAAGAAACCCACTGTTTCTGCTTGATGAAATTGACAAGATGGCGATGGATTTTAGAGGCGATCCGGCCTCGGCTTTGCTCGAGGTGCTGGATCCGGAACAGAATAACACCTTTGCCGATCATTACATGGAGGTCGAATTTGATCTCTCTGACACAATGTTTGTCGCGACTTCTAATAGCATGAATATTCCAGGACCGTTGCTCGACCGTATGGAAGTTATTCGTATCCCGGGTTATACCGAAGACGAGAAACTGAATATTGCGATCAAGTACCTGGTTCCCAAGCAAATCAAGGAAAATGGCCTGAAATCGGAGGAAATTGTTTTTCAGCAAACGGCGGTGCGTGAAATTATTCAACGTTATACGCGGGAAGCTGGAGTTCGTAATCTTGAACGCGAGATTTCCAAAATATGCCGTAAAGCGGTTAAGGCAATGCTGTTAAAACCGGCTACCAGGAAACTGACAATCACTTCGAAAAATATCGAAAAGTACCTGGGTGTAAAACGTTTCCGCTTCGGCTCTGCCGACGAAAAGGATCAGGTAGGACAGGTAACCGGGCTTGCGTGGACCGAGGTTGGTGGAGAGCTGTTAACGATCGAGTCCGCGGTAGTCGATGGCAAGGGTAAATTTGTACAGACCGGCCAACTGGGTGATGTCATGAAGGAATCGATCCAGGCTGCTATGACAGTGGTGCGCAGTCGCGCCGAAATTCTCGGTGTCAATCCGGAGTTCAACGAAAACAAGGATATTCACATCCATGTACCCGAGGGAGCGACGCCAAAAGATGGTCCAAGCGCCGGTGTTGGCATGTGCACGGCGTTGGTCTCTGCGCTGACTGGTATTCCGGTAAAGGCAGAAGTCGCGATGACGGGTGAAATAACACTGCGTGGCGAGGTTTTGCCGATTGGTGGATTGAAGGAGAAATTGTTAGCAGCCCATCGGGGTGGTATTACTAAAGTTCTGATTCCGGAGGAGAACGAAAAGGACCTCGCCGAGATTCCGGATAATATCAAGGCCAAGCTGGAAATTATCCCAGTTCAATGGATCGATCAGGTGCTCGAAGTCGCGCTGGCCCATCAACCGACTCCGCTGCCCAAGGGGACCGAAGCAGCCGGTGGTACTCCAAAGCCCAAAGTTAAAGATAAAAAGTCGTCTGGAGTCAGGGCGCACTAGTCGTTTCTGTAAATAATACGACTTATTTGAAGTTTTTCACGTTTTAAGGTTGACCCTAAAGGCTGCTGTTGGTTTAATTCGACGCTCTGGACGGGGGATTCGACGATCATAATAAAGTTCGTTCGTCAGCTACGATAGCAAGCAAGGTCGAGACTTGTGTTGCCGTCCGCCCTTCGGGCAAAAAATATATCAACTTAACCAAATGGAAAAATCTAATGAATAAATCCGAATTAATTGATGGTGTCGCCAGTGCTGCAAATTTAAGTAAAGCCGACGCTGCGCGTGCAGTAGATGGGGCGATTGCTACCGTAACCCAGGCTCTGAAATCAGGAGACCAGGTAACTGTAGTCGGTTTTGGAACTTTTCTCGTTCGACATCGCGACGCACGTGCTGGGCGCAATCCTCGCACCGGAGAAACCATCCAGATTAAAGCCTCGAACGTACCCGCATTTAAGGCTGGCAAAGCTCTAAAAGACGCAGTAAACTAGCGCCCCTTTTTTGGCTACACCGGGTGCTTAGCTCAGCTGGGAGAGCATCGCCCTTACAAGGCGAGGGTCGGCGGTTCGATCCCGTCAGCACCCACCACATAATCGGGAGTGGTAGTTCAGTTGGTTAGAATACCGGCCTGTCACGCCGGGGGTCGCGGGTTCGAGTCCCGTCCACTCCGCCATTTTTGAGGGCGCTCACCTGTAGCGCTCCGAAGAAATGGCGACTTCAACAGTGACCATAAGATAATGCTGCAAGCAATTCGAGATAAGGTAACGGGATGGATTGCCTACGGCATCATCTTCATGATCAGCATACCCTTCGCTTTGTGGGGCGTTAATTCCTATCTGGGTGGTGGCGAAGTCCTGCCGGCTGCGACTGTTGACGGTGAGGAAATCAGCGTGCGTGACCTGGATCAGGCCTACGCAAATTATCGCCAAAGGCTTTCGCAAATGTTTGGTGGCTCGATCCCCGAATCCTTTGACAACGAATCGATATTGCGAGAGCAGGTGCTGGGACAATTGGTCGAAGAATTTGTGCTGCGTCAATATACCCAGAAACAACGTTACCGTATCGGTGATAATGAATTAAATAAAATCATTCGCAGCATGGATGCTTTTCAGCGCGATGGGCAATTCGATACGGAAATCTACCAGTCACAGGTACGTTCGCTTGGCTATTCGCCAGTTGGTTTTGAGCAGGAACTCAGACTTAACGGATCAATAGAACAGTTCCAGAATGGCATTCGGGAAACCGCTTTTGTGGTACCGGTTTTCGAAAGCCAGTTTACCAAACTTAGCAATCAAACCCGCAAGCTCAGGATGTTAATCTATACGGTAGATCCGACCTCTATCCAGGTCGATGCCGGCGAGATTGAGCAGCACTATCAATCACAAGCTGATCGGTATCGTACTCCGGAGAGAGTTAAAATCGATTATATCGAGCTGAGCCTCGACAGTATTAAGGAGGGCATTACAGTCAGTGATGACGATGTATTTGCGCGTTACCAGGATAACCAGTCAGCTTATACCAGTGCTGAAATAAGAGAAGCAAGTCATATACTGATCAAAGTTGACGCAGATGAGGCCGCCGAGCAGGCGCTTGCCAGGATTACCAACATTCGTCAGCGTATCACTAATGGTGAAAACTTTGCTGACCTGGCTCGTGAGTTTTCCGAGGACCCTGGTTCGGCCGACAGCGGGGGTAGCCTGGGTGAGATCGAACGCGGCGTCATGGTACAGACTTTCGAGGCGGCGTTGTTTTCAATGGAAGTCGGTCAATTAAGCGAACCGGTCAAAACCGCATTTGGCTGGCACTTGATAAAATTAGATTCGGTTACCGGTGGTGAGACGCAATCTTTTGAGTCGCTAAGATCAAGCCTCGAAGACGAGATGAAAACCGAGCTCGCGGAAAGCCAGATCTATGATCTTGTCGAGAACCTGGCAAATCTTGCATACGAACAGCCCGATTCCCTGTTACCGGCAGCGGAACAGCTGGGATTGTCGGTACAGACCAGCGACTGGTTCGATCGTTCGACGAGAGAAGGGATTGCCGCCGAGCAGAAAATCAGGCAGTTTGCGTTTTCTCCTGAGGTGCTAACTCAGGGGCTCAATAGCGAAGCCATCGAACTCGGAGATGACCGGGTCGTGTTCCTTCGTCTCAATCAGCGTGAAGCGCCAACGCAGCAACCTCTGGAGCAGGTGCAGGATAGGATTAAGTCCGAGTTGATCCAGATTAAAGCCCGTGAGAAAAGTGTTAAATTAGGGACTGATGCGCTTGCAGATTTAAAGTCAGGTAAAACGCTTGATGACCTGGCCCAGGAATGGTCCTCCTCAATCAGCGATCTCGGATTTATCGGGCGTAATCAATCGGGCATCAATGCGGCAGTGCTTGGTCGCGCCTTCTCGATGCCAAAACCTGACCAGGGAATGGTTTTTGATGGCTTGTCTCAAGCTAATGGTGAATACGTAGTGCTTGAACTATCCGCGGTGTTATCAAATGATGCGAATGTCGATCGTGAGGCACTTGATAGCCTTGCTGAGGCACAGGGTGGTGCCGAGTATCAGTCGGTCCTGAAACTGCTAACCAGCCGTGCTGACGTTATGAGAACCCCTGCAGAAGATCTTTGAACAATATCGGCTGATTACTCGACTACGCCCATACTGACGATATTGTAGCCAGAGTCGACATATATATTTTCCCCGGTAATTCCTGCCGCTAAATCCGAGCACAAGAAAGCGCCCGTATTTCCCACGTCCTCGATGGTAACATTGCGACGTAGTGGCGCGTTGGTGGAGACTTCGTCGAGAATTTTCTTAAAACTCCCGATACCAGCCGAGGCGAGGGTTTTGATCGGACCTGCCGAGATTGAGTTGACGCGGATTCCTTCGGGTCCCAGGGCCGCCGCCAGGTAACGAACATTGGCCTCGAGGCTGGCCTTGGCAACACCCATGATGTTGTAATTAGGTAACGCACGTTCCGAACCCAGATAAGTCATCGTGATTATCGATCCGTTAGTATCTTGCATCATCGGTCTCGCAGCTTTAGCCATCGCTGCGAGGCTGTATGAACTAATATCGTGTGCGATACGAAAACCTTCTCGATCAAGATTTTCAAGATAATCCCCGGCTAATGCCTCTCGCGGAGCGAATGCGACTGAGTGCACAAGTGCGTCTAGACTGTCCCAACGACTCGCTAACTGTTCGAACAGATCGGTTATTTCGACATCGCTGCTAACATCGCATGGCAAGACAATATCTGATTCAAATTCTGCGGCGAATTTCTCTACTCTCGGTTTTAGTTTATCGTTGGCATAACTAAAGGCGAGTTCAGCACCTTCACGATACATCGCCTGTGCGATACCGTAGGCAATCGAACGGTTACTGGCAATCCCCACGATGAGTGCTTTTTTACCGGCTAGAAATCCCATTGTTGCTCCTGAAAAATGAAATCCATTTTGTCAGCCTATAGGGCTTCATGCAATCCCAAACTTGGCCAGGCAAGAAGGGTTAAAATCTGAGTCGATTAAGTGGCTGCGGGCTATTACTCAGCGCCGAACAAGTTGTTCAGCATTTCTGGTAGAAAGGGTCTTCCACGCTGGTTTAACGAGGTGCCTGTGATTATAGCGGCAAGCATTAGTTTCTCGTCAGGAATTCGAAACAGATCTTGCTTGAATTCGAAGCGAACGCGAGATACCTGCCGAGCCAGGCTACGCACGACGAAATGATCATTGCTTACAAGTGAATTTTTATAATCCAGTTCTGCCCTGATAACCACGAGGTTGACACCAGCGGCAGTTACCTCGGCAAAATTAATACCACGGGCTTGCAAAAATTCATGGCGCGCGTGCTCCAGATAATTCTGATAGACGCCGTTATTGACGACTCCTTGAATATCACATTCGTAGTCACGAACCTTGAATTCAATTTCATGGGCGTATTGCATAGTTTTCGACGAGTTCATGTGGAGCGCATGTTGCCATATTAATCAGGTGAGTCAACAGATCAAGAAAGTCTGCGAAAACGGTTGCATTTATTTTAAATGATGTCCGTAATTGTAATTCTGACAATAAATGTTATCGAAATAAATATTATGAATCTTTCAGATTTCGGTGAGCGATTTCACGGTTACTCAGGGATAACCCATTTAATGGACGATCTGGCAGATGGCCTGGCCCAGCCGGGAATGGTGATGCTCGGGGGAGGCAATCCCGCCGCGATTCCGGAAGTCATGTCGGTTTTCCAAACCGTGATCGCCAGGCTAAATCAATCTGGCAAGTTGCTAGATACGCTCGCCAATTATGATGGCCCGCAGGGCAAGAGCGTATTTCTTGAGACTCTGGCGGAGTTTTTCCATCAACAATACGGCTGGAAGATTACGAGTAAGAACATAGCTTTAACTCACGGTAGCCAGAGTTCCTTTTATATTCTCTTTAACTCTTTTGCTGGCAAATCCGGTTCAAGGCAGAAACGCGTTTTAATTCCACTAGTACCTGAATACATAGGCTACTGTGACGTTGGTATTGAGGAGGGGCTGATTACCAGTCAGGAGGCCAGGATTCAGCAACTAGAAGATGGATTCTTCAAATATCAGGTGGATTTTGATAATTTGAAAGTTGACGATTCTATCGGCTTAATCTGTGTTTCTCGGCCTACCAATCCCAGTGGCAACGTGCTGACTGACGATGAATGTCAACAACTTGATAATATCGCACGTGATCAGGATGTACCGTTACTCATCGATAACGCTTATGGCACACCATTTCCGAATATAATTTTCAACCAAGTTAATCCGTTTTGGAACGACAACTGTATTGTTTGTATGAGCCTGTCCAAGTTGGGGCTTCCCGGCGCCCGCACCGGGATCGTGATAGCCAACGAGGATGTGATCCGCTATTTCTCTAATATGACCGCCATTACCAGTCTCGCACCCTCAGGCCTGGGCGCGGAGATCGTCAACCAGTTGATTGTTGACAATGCCTTGCTGCCACTTTGTCACGATTTAATCCAGCCTTTTTATAAACGGCGCTCCGAATTGGCGGTGCAATTGTTACGTGAAGCAATCGATAATCCCGGATTGCACATCCATAAACCCGAGGGATCAATATTTTTGTGGTTGTGGTTTGAGGGCTTAAACATCACTACCAGTGAGCTTTATCAAAGATTAAAGCAAAAAGGTTTACTGGTTGTACCTGGGAAATATTTCTTTCCGGGCCAGATCACCACTACTGACCATGCTGAAAGTTGTGTGCGCATGAATTATGTTCAAAGCGAGCAGGATCTGGCAAAAGGAATCGATATACTGGCCCGGGAATTAAATGCATGCTGGTAGCCAAAGCCTGGCTTGATCCCTACTTGGAGGTATGTGTAAAGACGCCATCCCAGTCGTCACCCGGAGGCTCGCTGCGGTAAAATGCGACTCGATCCAGGTAAACCTGGTAGAGCAGTCGGTCAGGATCCAGGCGGGTTAAATTGAAAAAATCCAACTCTGCTTTATCCCAGGATTGTGCGCGAAATTTCTTTAATGCCTGCTTGTAGGTGCTGAGTTCCGATGTCACCGATTTTTCAAGGTCGTTCTTGTGGCCGATTGGTTCGAAAATGGCAACCGGTTCGTTCTTGCCTTTAACCCTGACTAGGTCAAGTTCACGAAAAACGAACTCTGGTATTTCGGCCCTGGTGGTTTCACTGACAATGATGTTTACGCCATAGTTTTTGGTCAGGCCTTCTAATCGAGACCCGAGATTTACGGCGTCACCGAGTACAGTGTATGCCATGCGAAACTCTGAGCCCATATTGCCAACATTCATATTGCCGGTGTTCAACCCGATGCCTATATTCACGTCGGGCCATCCGCGTTGTTTGAAATCCTGCTGTATTATCTTTAACTCATGCATCATTTCCATTGCGGCATATAGTGCATGTCGGGCGTGTTCTGAATCAGCAATCGGTGCGCCCCAAAACGACATAATTGCATCACCCATGTACTTGTCGATAGTACCTCGATTTTTGTGAATGACGCGGGTCATTGGCGTCAGTAATGCGTTCATTAGCTGCGTTAGCTGCTTGGGGTCCATACCTTCCGAGATCGATGTAAATCCTCGCACGTCAGAGAATAGCACTGTCATTTCGCGATTTTCGCCTTCGAGCGAATACTCTTGTGGCGATTCGCTCATCTCGTCAACCAGCTCCGGGGGGATATATTGACCGAACAGGTTAGCTAGTTGACGCTTTCCACGAGACTCGATAAAAAAGCCATAAGTCATATGTAGCATGAATATCAGCACGATCAGCAGCAAGGGGCTGGCCAATGGCAGAATCAAATTACTATTCCAGGCGATGAAAGTTCCGCTTGTTACCATAGCGGCAAAACCCAAAGTCCCAGCCGCGGCGAGTAACGGTGAAACAAGGGGTAGCAGCAATGCCATGCTTACGGCTATGACCACCAGAAGCACAAACTCGTAACCCAATGTCCAGGCCGGCATGTGTTTGATACGGTTGTCGAGAATTCCGGAAATAATGTTGGCGTGGACTTCAACTCCAGGATAGATATTCTGTACCGGGGTAGAGCGCAAATCGAGAAGTCCCGGTGCCGTGGTACCGACCAGTATAATCTTTCCCCTCAACTGTTCCGCGTCAGCTTCTCCGTTGAGAATTTTATAGGCAGGTATATACGGAAAACTGCCCTGCCTGCCACGGAATGGCACAAACACCGCGCCGTTGGCATCAACCGGTATTCGAAAATCCTGCACTTTGATCGTTTCGAGCGCGTAGTATTCCCCGGCACCTTTGGACCCCTCGGTTTCTACCATCAGATCGATGCCAGCTGCATCGAGATGTCCCTGTGCTGTAGCCAGCGCGAGGGAGGCAAACAGGTAATCTTCGTAGGCCTGTACCAGTGGTACGCGACGAAATACACCGTCTGCATCGACAAAAGGGTTATCGAAAAATCCTCCGGATTTTGCCGAAGACTGCAGTATCTCGAGATTACCACCGTAGCCTACGGCCTCGTTAATCGGCAAACGTTCGCTCCATTGCACGTCCATCTTGGTCAGCGCCGGTGGCAATGATCCGGTTACACCGGGTTCGCCTTCCTGTAAATTGGTTTTAAAGTAATATCCCAACACAACATTTTTTCCGATCAGGCTTTCGGCAAAAATATCATCATGCATCAGGCTTGGGCGAATCCTGTCGAGTTCCCTCAGATAGGTACTGTTGTCCTTTAGCGTGGTGCGGGCGAGTCGCTCAAATTGCTGTAGGCCAGAACTCTGGTCTTTCTCCGCAAACACGATGTCAAAGCCAACTACATCGACCTGGTAAAGTCCGAACAGATTTTCAACAATTGTCGCCAACCGGTCGCGACCCCAGGGCCAGCGACCGACCTGGGCTAATGAATTCTCATCGATATCGACGATTACGATGCGCTCGTCGATCGTGTCGGGAAGGGTAAAATTGAGCCGCGCATCATAGGTCCAATTTTCTAGTTGCTTGATAAACGGATATTTATAAAGGCCGGAAGTGTCAATCAAGAGTACGCACATGATTAATGCGCTAAGCACTAATCGGATGATGCGCTGCAGTTGCATTGCTTGCTCCCGGAATTAAGCTCGGACGAGCAGTCGGTAGGAACTACTTCAGGTAAAATTCCATTTTTACACCAGCGACCTCAATAATGTCGTGGCTTTTCAGTTCGTGAGCGTTCGATCCGATTGGTGAGCCACCGACTTTTGGCACGCTGTTATTTGGGCCACCATCGACATGAATTAGAAAGAAGCCCTGAGGACGCCGGGTGATTGCAGCGACCTGCACCCCGGGCTGACCGATTGTTGTTAAAGCCTTGGTAAGTATCAATTCCTTACCGGCATTTGCGCCACTCAAAAGTTGCAGGCAGGCTTCCCTGTTTGCCATCGGTGAAGCTGCCGTGGCCGCGGCCTCAGAAGCAATCGCAGCGGATATCTTCTGTACTGATTTATCGATTTCCTTGCCGCCAGCTTCCTCGGGCATACCTGCTTCGCCAGGGCGAATAATCATGGTTTGCTCAAAATCCTGTTCGCCACTGCCGGAACTATTTTGATAAATTATCTGGTACTTGCCCAGAGTAATATTGTCACCGTTTTCAAGTGCATGTTTTTTTACCAGCTTGCCATTGACGTAGGTCCCGTTGGTGCTACCCAGATCTTCGAGAAATGAGTCTTCAAGTATGGTAATGACCTGAGCATGTCTGCCACTGACCGACAGGTTGTCGATCTGTATATCATTACCAGGCTTGCGGCCAATAGTAGTTGTTTCATTGACCAATTCGAACTCGGTTTTTTCGCCCGTGCTTGATGTGGTGATCAGTTTTGCGACCATTTTATTATCCAGCCTCTTGAGTATGTTTCTACTGGGTGCAATCCGTTATTCATCGAACCAAGCGACAATCTTATTAAACCAGCCTTTTTTCGACGAAAAATCATCATCAATTCGGCATAACATTACCGATATATTGTCCTTTCCGCCATTCTGGTTTGCCTTTGTAATCAATTGCTTGGCAGCTTCTTCTAGATTAGCACTAAATTGCTTAATAGTTAAGTATATATCTTCATCTTCAACTAAATCAGTTAATCCATCTGAACATAGCAAA
>CALJYH010000111.1 GCA_937984095.1 uncultured Gammaproteobacteria bacterium
GCTATAGCAACGAGACTTCAAATGGAAAAGGAGTTTAAAGACGGAGCACAAAGTTTGCCGAGTAATTTTTTCCTATATTTGGATTCGAGTGATTTTTCCGAAAAGGGAAACGCACTCAGAAAAAAATACAACATAATTTACACTGTGCTTACTGTCTACTCCTTAGCGTTATTCATATACATGAAAGCAAATGACTAGCACAAATTCACATAACAAGCGCATGCAGCCGGACTTGCTAAACGCTGCGCGTTTTGCGAGGCGTTATGTATTCGTACAAGATTGAAGTATTGGAGGAGAAATGACCAGAGGAAAAGGGCGGTGCCTTTGTGGCGCTGTAAAGTTTACTGCAAATAAGATAAATAATAATGTGGCCGCTTGTCATTGTGGTATGTGCAGGAGATGGGGCGGTGGGCCTTTGATGGCTGTTAGTTGTGGGACAGACGTCGTATTTGAAGGAGAGGAGAATATTACTATCTACAACTCTTCTGACTGGGCAGAGCGAGGATTTTGCGGGAAATGCGGTAGTCACTTATTTTACCGACTCAAAGAAATCAATGAACATCAAATGCCGGTAGGTCTCTTTGATGATCAAGGGAGTTTCAATTTCGACTTGCAAGTTTTTACTGATAGAAAACCTGCGTTTTATAGCTTTGCCAACAAAACGAACGAGATAACCGAAGCAGAGGTAATAGAAATGTATGCGCCTGAGCAGAACACATAACAAGCGCATGCAGTCGGATCGCCAAACCGCTACACGGTTCGTCGACTGCTGATGCGAGTCGTAATATGACGCTGATTGAGCAACAGGTCAGTTAACATGACGCGCAATTTATTTTTTGGAAGTGTGGCCTTATGTTTACTTTTTATTGGCCTCTCCCAAATTTCTGACCCAAGTATTTTAGGGATCCACGGAGAGCCAGAACAGATATTATACTATGGGGGCTCTGGGTTGCTCGCAGGACTCTTCGGGATAATTGCCTTAGGTATTGGAATATTCCTTGGCACAACTCAGTTTGAGGGTATTTCTAAGGGCCGGCGGCGAGTTATATTGTTCGCAATGCTTTTGGTTTTTATTGCAGTATTGATAATTCTGGTGATTCGATTCTATACAAAGTAATTAAGAGGAGCATACCGCTCCGCCACGTAACAAGCGCAAGTAGTCGGGCGCGGCAAAGCCGTACCGCTGATGCGAGGCGTTAGGTTGAGGAAGTAGAATATGCACCTTGATTGGAATGCAAATGGCTGGTTCGGGAGTCAACTCGGGGGAACCGTATGGATTTTGGTAGCTGCAGCGATTGTATTGGGTCATAACACATGGACCGGATCTATTCTCTTAGTGATATTTCTCGTGCCAAACATAGTAGGTTGCCTGTTGTGGCGCATAAAAAAATTCTCCTGTCTTGCATCAATACAAATTCTTTTTGGATTGAGTGGTCTATTCGGATTGCTTGCAATTTACGTTCTTGACCGCAACCATTTATGGTTAGAAATTCAGAAAGGTGGCTCGATTTCTGCGGTATCGGGTTATTTTTTAATCACTTTGATCGTTTTAATCTTAATGATAACGTTTTATTTAAGGTTTGGACGTAAGCAAAATGCATCGCCAACCTAACAAGTGCATGCAGTCGGACCGTTACACTCGCTACGCGAGCGTAACGGCCGCTAATGCGAGGCGTTAGCGGGCGAAATTAGATTACCATTTTGAAGATAAGGATCTCCACAGAATCTGACCGCACCGCAATCGATGGTATTCACATGAGTGCTTTTGGGCAGCGGCAAGGTCAAGAGATTGTGGAGCTGGTCAATGGTATGTTGGAAGATGAGACGGCAAAACCTTTGCTTTCACTGGTGGCAGAGAAAGACGGGAAATTAGTAGGCCATATACTATTCACAACGGCACGACTACAGCCTGAAAATCAAGAATCCTCAATTCGAATTCTTGCACCATTAGCAGTTTCAAGCGACGTTCAAGGCGAAGGGATTGGAGGTGCCTTGATTAAAGAAGGCCTAAAACAGTTGGCGGAGTCAGGTGTGGACCTGGTTTTCGTTCTGGGCCATCCTCGTTACTATCCAAGGTTTGGTTTTCAAACCGCAGCTCTATTCGGATTTGAAGCTCCACATACAATTCCCGCTGAGCACGCAGATGCCTGGATGGTTCAAGAGCTGAAGACAGGTAGACTTGCTAAAAACGAAGGAAAGATTCAATGCTCAGAAGTATTAAACCAGCCTCGGTATTGGCGGGAATAGAGCCGGCTAACAAGCGCATGCAGTCGGACAAAGCGCCTGCTACGTGTGCACTTTGCCACTGATGCGAGGCGTTATGTGAACAACCGGAGGCACACATGGACAAAGCGTTAATAGGATTTCTGGTAATATTCATGATCTTGCACCTATTGCTAGTAGTCGTGCCAATCACAACTACTCTGCGAGCGAATATCTCGGGGAAAAGTAAGATATTATGGTGTGCATTCCTCGCATTACTTCCATTCATAGGTGTAGCCTTGTTTCATTTTCGATTCAGATCAAGTTTGTTCTTGGGAAAAACCTGGGAACCGAGTCCGCATGATTTGGGGGTGAGAAATCCGCATGATTCAACAAACGATCGAGATTGACATAGGTTTACATAACAAGCACATGCAGTCGGACCCGGCGAAGCTGGACCGTTGATGCGAGACGTCATGTGGCAATAACAATTTAGAAGCATGAGTAGAATTCACTATCTTTTCTTAGCAGTACTAATTTCAGGCCTTCCCGCCAATTCAGTAGCCTCGGATGACACCAGGATACTCGTAGAGTTACCCGAAACGATGCAACAACATATGTTGTCCAACATGCGCGATCACCTAGCCGCCATAAACGAAATTCTTGTTTATCTAGATAACGATGAACTGGAAAAAGCAGCAGAAACAGCCGAGTATCGATTGGGCATGAGTTCACTAAAATCCCATGGGGCCAGTCACATGGCTAAATTTATGCCTGAAGGAATGCGCCAAGCTGGTACCACTATGCACAAAGCAGCAAGTCGTTTCGCACTGAAAGCGCAGGAGGGCGAGGCATTGCCAGCATACAAAGCGCTCTCAGATATTACTTCTGCTTGTGTGGCATGTCATTCAGGTTACAGAGTCAAATGACAAATTTGCCACAAAACAGGCACATGCACTCGGACCTGGCTAACGCCAGACCGATGATTTGATTTTAAAAAACCGAGGCGGAATGGATGTAACCTGGCAAATAAGGGAAGCAACTCCAGAAGACTCCCATGGTCTTAAAAGCTGCATGGAGTCGGCATATGCAACATATCAAGATCGTATGGGCGGTGAACGATTACCGCCTATGGACGTTGATTACTTATCAGAGATTAAAAATCACCCCACTTGGGTAGTTGAATCAAAAGGGAGTATTCTTGGTGGCCTAGTTATGATGTTCGAAAATGACGAAGCCTCAATAGCAAATATTGCTATTGATCCCAAGTGCCAGGGGAAAGGCATCGGTGGCGCGCTAATAAGATTTGCAGAATCGAAAGCAATAGAAGGCAGCTTTCCTGAACTACATCTCGCTACCCATGTATTACTTAATGAAAATATATCGCTATATCAGAATCTTGGTTGGGAGGAAACTGGTAGGGATGAAACCAGAGTTTTTATGAAAAAAAAATTATGAGTCAGTAGAAAAAAGTGTCCCAATAAATCGTCTAACAATCGCATGCAGTCGGACCAACAAACCGCTGCGCGTTTTGTTTGCCGCTGATGCGAGCATTATGAGAGCTAAAGAAGGATAACTATCAATGATCGATCTAGACTTAGATATCCGCACCAAAGATGGAGTGATGAACACGTTTATCACGCACCCCGAAGAGAATGGGCCGCATCCTGTTATTATTTTCTTGATGGATGCACCGGGCAAGCGCGAAGAGTTGCATGACATGGCGCGCCGACTTGGTTCTGCTGGATATTACGTGATGTTGCCAAACCTTTACTATCGGAGACTGCGAGAGTTCGATGTCGAATCGTCGAGTCGAGAAGAAATGTTTGAGCATATGCATTCGCTCTCGAATGCGATGGTTTGTGAGGATATTGAAGCACTATTTCATTTTTCTGCGTCGGATAGTGCCGCTCGCGATGGAAAGGCAGGTTGTGTTGGTTATTGTATGAGCGGCCCATTCGTATTCGCGGCAGCGGCTGCCTTCCCCGATCAAATTGCGGCCTCTGCTTCATTTCACGGCGTGCGTTTGTTCGTTGATGCCGAAGACTCCCCGCACCTGAGCGCCCGAAAGATCAGGGGAGAGATGTATTTTGGTTGCGCTGAGACTGACGAATATGCACCTCAAAAAATGATCGATGATCTAAATCACCACCTGGCTGGAACAGGGATCAATTATCGAATCGAAATTTATCCGGGTACGGAACACGGATTCGTATTCCCGTTAAGACAGGGAAAATACCACAAGGCATCGGCTGAACGGCATTGGGAAAGATTACTGGCGTTATATGACCGCTGTTTGTAGGGCCGTGCTGAGAATATACAATGATTCGAAAATCGATTTCTCGATCCAACGTTCTCATAACAAGCGGTTGCAGCTGAATCGAGCGTTAGGTAACCTGATCTAAAGAGATTTCGAGCATAAATGAAAAGAAAAACTTCAATATTCATCGGCGTCGTTACCATCCTCTTTTCACATCTTGCTCATTCTGGAGCAGGATGGACAGATTACGCAACCGTGGCCGAACTAATTCCGACTAGCCATCACTACTACAAATTTAAACTCCCGGTTAAGAAAAATCCAAGTGATTGTAAGGAGGAAAATTGGTTCTATCAAAACTACGGCTCTCTTGGTTCGGATAAAATGTTTAATGCTCTACTCGAGGGAATAAAATCGAGACTTCGATTGCGTGTTTACGTTACTGGAGTTTGTAATCTTGATGGGTACTCAGAGATATCATCTATTGGCATCATTCCGTAAGAAATGGTTACCTAACAAGGCATTGAAGAAGGACCTCAGCATAGTTAGTGCCTCTGAATGAAGCGTTAGGGGGCACTTAGGAGAATTCAAGATGACTATTTATGGTGGATGTTTATGCGGTGGCGTTCGTTATGAAATCAATGGACAACTGATAAACGCAGGTAACTGCCATTGTTCAATGTGCAGGCGACAGCATGGCGCAGCATTTTCGACATACGCAGAATTCAATCCAGACGATTTCAGCTGGGTTTCAGGCGAAGACCTGGTAAAAGTATACGAGACGATACCCGGAGGAGGATGGTGTTTTTGTAGTGTCTGTGGTTCGTCATTAGCGGGAACCGAAGAGGGCAAAGTAACCATGGTAACGCTTGGCACCGTTGAGGGGGATCCAGGAGTCCGACCAGACTCGCACGTATTCGTAGGTTCCAAGGCATCGTGGCACAAAATAACTGATGAACTCCCACGATTCGATGAGTGGGAATCATCATAAAATGCCCCTAACAAGCGCACGCAGTGAGACAAAGAACCTGCTACGCGTGCACTTTGCCGCTGATGCGGAGCGTTAGGGTGCTTTAAAGAGATGCTGATACGTCTAGCTCAAAAAGAGGATTACAATCAATTGCTCGGCCTTCTTAAGCAATTAAACCCGGCAGATCCAGAAACAGCAGAAGTCGAATATAAAGTATTCGAGGAAATTATTGAGTCAAAATACCTGGATTTAATTGTGGCTGAATATGAAGGCAATCTTCTAGGTTCGTGTTACTTAAACTTAGTACCAAATATGACTAGAGGTGGCAGGCCCTATGCAGTAATTGAAAACGTGATAACTGATTCGGAGCATCGCAGTCGAGGAATCGGAAAGGCACTAATAAAGCGGGCACTAGAACTAGCAGGAAAGGAAAACTGTTATAAAGTAATGCTTATGTCCGGAAGAAAGGACCAGGCAGTTCATGCATTCTATAAAAAGTGCGGTTTCGACTCAGATGAAAAACAAGCATATATTCAACGCATACCCTAATAAAAAAATTCAGTCAGACCTGGCTGATGCCCGGCCGCTGATGCGGGCTGTTATGTTGCCCGAGAGTTTGGATGCCTAAAGAGATAGAAAGAAAATTTCTAGTAAAATTAAAAGAGATTGTCCTCCCCGATAAAGGTGAGGATATAAAGCAAGGATATTTCCCAATCGCCGATGGCATAAAAACAGCTATACGAGTTCGTGTTAAAGGTAGTAATGCTTACTTGACTATAAAAGGTGAGAACAAAGGCGCAGTTAGAACGGAATATGAGTACGCCATTCCAATTAATGAAGCCACGGAGATGTTGGAAGGTATGTGCCAAAAACCACTCATAGATAAAACGCGCTATGAAATTTCAGTAGGTCAACATATTTGGGAGATCGATATATTTCACGGTGAAAATAAAGGGCTAGTGGTTGCGGAAATTGAGCTTTTGGAGGAAAGTGATAAGTTTGATCTCCCTGGTTGGGTAGGTGAAGAGGTAACTAATGACCCGAAGTATTACAATTCCAATTTATTACTCAATCCATATAGAAAATGGTGCACAACATAACAAGCAAATGCAGGCGGATCCGGCTAAGGCAGGGCAGCTGAGATTTGAGCGTTATGTGACAATTACAAATTATGAGTAACGGTAAAATTACGTTAGCGTAATAGCCGACGAAAAAGGAGCCGAAATCATTGTTTGACCTAACTACAGATCGCCTTCTGCTGAAGCCCATCCGTCATAAGGATGCAAAGTATGTGGAAAGGATCATTTTTGAAGATCCTGAAGTTGTTAAAGGTTTGGCTCATGACGGCTCCGATCCTAATGTTCGTCACACACATTCAAATAACTGGAGCTTTTTTGGCCCAGATGGAAACAATGAATTCTGGGAAGAATGTAAAATTGGACTTTATGTCATTACTGATCGAAGCGGAGAATTGGCACCCTCCTCAGAGTTCATGGGAGTAACCGGTGTATATCTCGAAAAGGAAGATGAAAAGTGGACGGGTGAATTGTTTTATGCGCTTGGTACGTCGTACCATGGAAAGGGTGTTATGAGTGAAGCCTGTGATTCAGTTATTTCTCATTTTAGATCTATACCTAATTCAGATTCTCTTTATGCGGTTTATTGGCAGGTTCTAAATCCAGCATCGGGAGGCATCCTAAATAAACTAGGATTCAAGAAAGCCGGATCCCAGTCAATTGTCCAGGAATATGATGAAGAAACTGCAATTGGAATTCGTAACTTTGAACTTTGGAGACTTGCAAATTCGTCGGGTGATGACAAGGCACGCGTAGCTGAGGAAGTTGCAACAAAACTGGGCCACCTCGAAATAGAGGGCATCTCGTCTAAGCCAGAAAATCTTGGTGATATCCTCGATGCAATCTCAGATAAAACCCGGGTAAGCGAATTAGGAGGCCTGGTAGAGACTGCTCTTGAAATAGGTCGAAATACGCCAGGTTTGGCAATGACGAGACTTTATGTATAACAACAAGCTGCCACCTAACAAGGCTCTGCTGTCGGACGCGGCAAAGCCGCACCGCCGAGCACAGCGTTATGATTTATGGAAAACCTAGGTAACAACCAATGCCCTAACTGCGGGCACCGCTTTAGTAACATGGAGATGTTATTTTGGGGATTAAGCAAAACCAGTAGTTGTCCAGATTGCGAGATCGAACTTAGCGTAAATAAGGATAGAATATTAATTCTCTGGATAATCGGCGTAGTAGCGATCATTTCGATTAAACTTAACGTCAGATTAGATTCATTCTGGGGTTGGGCTGCTATTGCTATTTTTATTGTTATCTTTTGTATGATTTCAATATGGATTCAAAAACTTGAAATTAAAAATAAATCATAACACGGCACTGCTGTCGAAACAGACTACACCAGGCCCCTGAGCACAGTAGTGAGTACCTCGATTACTTCCTACAAGACAAATACCGTACGCATAAGCACAAGGCGCTTCGAGCAATCACCCTACTACGAAAACTACGTTAACTCGGAAACAGTCCTCGGCGTTGCGGCAGATCGCTACTACGCGTCTTTCAATGGAGAGAATCCGGTAGAAACCTACTGGACATTACGACGCAAAGCGGTTCTTTTCGATGTGCCGGAGAAACCCTGGCAAATTGAAGGTCCTGATGCCCTGCCCTTTCTGGAAAGAATTTTCGCGCGCAGAATCGAAAATTTGCTGGAAGGACGCGGTCGTTATGCCATTGCTTGTACGCCCGATGGCGGTACGTTCATGGACGGTATTCTTTTCAAATTGGCAGAAAACCGCTTTTGGTATGTACAACCTGACGGCGCCCTCGAGGCATGGCTGATTGCACATAGTAACGACTTCGATGTGACAATTTCTGATCCGCATTCACGAGTACTTCAGATTCAGGGTCCGAGCTCGATGAAGATCATGTCATATGCGACCAACAGGGCCATCGATGAAAATATGAAGTACTTCGATTCAGGCTATTACGATGTTGGAGGACAGCAATTGTATGTATCGCGTACAGGTTGGACCGGCGAGCTGGGTTATGAAATATATTCTGATGGTGTAACAACCGACCATAATCGACTCTGGAATCATATGCTCGAAGCAGGTACTCAGCATGGCATGGCATTCGGCAGTCTCAATGCGATGGGGATTCGTCGAATCGAAGCGGGAATTCTTGATAACTTGACGGATTTCGACATCTCGATGACCCCTTTTCAGGCGGGCCTGGGCCGATTCATAGAGCTGGACAAAGCCGACTTTATTGGGAGGGCCGCACTGCTTAAAGCGGACAGGGAGACTCTGTTATATGGCGTAAAATGTCTATCGGGAGCACCCCGGGATCACAGCGAGATCTTAGATGGCACTGCGAGCGTCGGCCGTGTGACGACCGGTGCCTGGTCCCCCTTCCTCGAATGCGGAATTGGTTATGTCAGGTTCAACGAGCCTGGAGACTGGGCAGGGAAATCATTATTGATGAAAACACAGCATGGTGAGTTTGTTGCCTGTGAGATTCTCGCATTACCTTTCTACGATCCCGAGAAGCGCATTCCTAGAGGTTTAGAAAATTCTACTGCTGAATTATAAAGGTTGTTTGCTTTTTCGGTTCTTGTAAGACTCAATACCGACTGTCTCTTCCTGGCCAAATATCAACAATCGCTGTTACGTATCGGGAGTAATTATTAGAGCATGCCAGAAGTAAATATCCGTATTGTAAATGAACAAGACCTGGATCGATGTTTTGAAATTGAATCTGTTTCATATTCGGGTGATGAAGCCGCAACTAAAGATAAGATTCTGAAACGAATAAAGACCTATCCAGAGGGGTTCATTGTTCTAGAAAATGACACAGAGATAGTTGGTTTTATTAACTCCGGGGCTACCCAAAAGGTAGAACTATCGGACGAAGAATTTAAAGAACTAATCGGCCACGACCCCGAGGGCAAACATATAATCATACTGTCAGTTGTTATTCACCCCGATTACCAGGGAAAGGGTATGGCCAGTAAACTTATGAATAGCTTTATAAATAAAATGAAAGCTCTTGGTAAATCCGACATCTTTCTGATTTGTCAAACAGAGTTAATCGACATGTATGCAAGATACGGTTTTGTTAACCTGGGAATATCGGACTCAGACCACGGAGGAATGAGCTGGAATGAAATGTCATTGTCTTTAGAAGATACCTAACAAGCGCATGCAGTCGGACCAATCTATATTTGGACCGCTGATGTGAGCGTGAAGAGCCTGGCTACGTAAAGATATAAAATATGGGATGGATCACCATTAACTAAAATCGGTAAGTACTGTAACCTTGCACCGAATTACCAGGGCGATTATTAAGATAAGCCATGCATCCTCCAGATAATACTCACAGTAAGATAGTCGGCTACATCTTGTGGATTTTTGGTTTCATGGGCGCGCATCGATTTTATTTTGGTCGTCCCGTTTCCGGGACCATTTACTTTTTTACCCTGGGCATTTTTCTAATTGGCTGGATCGTGGATCTGTTTTTGATTCCAGGGATGGATCGAACGGCTGATGTCAAATACACCAGCGGCAACAAGGACTACACAGTTAGCTGGATTCTGCTGACTTTTCTGGGGATCTTTGGCATTCACAGATTCTATCTTGGTAAATGGATTACTGGTTTGATTTGGTTGTTAACCGGAGGACTTTGTCTACTAGGATTGCTTTATGACTTATGGACACTCAATGAGCAAATAGACGAGGTCAATCGAGGCGTGATCTAGAAACAATCAGAAACCCCGGGGAATGAAGTATTATCGCCGATTTATATGCTGAAGAGAATTTTTGCCTGACCTACTAGAAGAGAACTAGAGAACATACATGTCCGTAAAACCCCCTCATGACGCCCCGCATCAGCGACAAAATGTATGCCTGGCGGGCATTTGCCCGGCAGCATGCGTTTGCTATGAGCCGTAAAATGATCGAACTAAGAGGGTTTTTTGATAGCGACATCGGTTCATTAACAAGGCACGCAAATAATTACAACATCTCTCGATATATGACATCCAGGATGCCTTATCCCTATACAAAGAAAGATGCGAAATGGTGGGTGGAAACGGGCAGCAAGGAACTAGGCCTATATCTGGCCATTGACTTGGCCGGTGAATGTGTTGGTGTTGTGGGAGTTCGCTTCGGGCAACTCGAACTTCAGTATTCTGCGGAAATTGGATATTGGATTGCAGAGGACTACTGGGGGAAAGGTATCGGCACTGAAGCGGTTTCAAAAATGACAGACTGCGCCTTTTCCGATAACAAAATTGTACGGCTTGCTGCGCCCGTGTTTAGCCCAAACAAGGCATCGATGAGGGTTTTAGAGAAATGTGGTTATTCATTGGAAGCGATACATCGAAAGGCCGTTTTCAAAAACGATGCATTTATGGATGAGCATGTCTTTGTCAAATTTCACTCATAGCAAGTGCATGCAATCGGATCAGCCCTGGGATGGCTAATGAAACGGGTGTTATGCGCTAATGCCCAAAACTGCTATTCCGTAGCAGAAGGTATATAGTTCCTCGGAACACGAAGGGGGAATGAGCGATGAGCATCGAATCGTCAAATGATCCGCAAGGTTTTGTCAGCTTTGAACATAGTGGATGGGAAGCGGTTAGCCGAGGCTACGAACAACATTTTACTGGATTAACGAGTCAGTCCGTAGCGGCTGTTTTGGATGCAGCTGAGGTTAAAAGCGGTAAGCAGGTTCTCGACGTATGTTGCGGGCCAGGAATAATAACGGCAGCTGCTACAGCGCGCGGTGCTCAAACTACAGGCATCGATTTTTCAGCAGCAGTTGTCGAAATTGCCAACTCCAATGTTCCCGATGCAGAGTTTCATGAAGCTGACGCTCAATCATTGCCATATGCTGATAACAGCTTTGATGCAGTGGTGTGTGGCTTTGGAATTATTCATGTGCCAGATCCGCAAAAAGCGTTGTCCGAAATGCATCGCGTGCTTAAACCCGCGGGACGCGTTGCGGTTAGTGTCTGGGAATCACCAAATTCAAACAACGGCTTTGGATTGCTTTATGGCTCGTTAAAAGCAAACGCGGACATGGACGTTGATCTTCCCCATGGACCAGATTTTTTCCAGTTTAGTGATCCTGCCAAGTTGACCAACGCGCTTATGGAAATTGGCTTTAGTGAGCCCTCAATTAACATTGTTGCTCAAACATGGGAGTTCAAAGAGGCACAGGGATTATTTACCAGCATTATGGAAGGTGCGGTTCGTGCTCGAGCGCTAATAGCCGCACAGGCCGCTACTGTTCAAGAGGCCATATCGGATGCTGTTGTTGCAGGAATGGATGAATATGTCTCCCCTGACGGAATGTATCGAGTCCCAATGCCTGCATTAATCGGCTCAGCGGTAAAGTAGGCTACTCAAATTAGTATTAATATTGATCAAGCTGATAGCTGAAAGTAACACTTAA
This sequence comes from uncultured Gammaproteobacteria bacterium, assembly GCA_937984095.1. Classification (GTDB taxonomy): domain Bacteria; phylum Pseudomonadota; class Gammaproteobacteria. The sequence goes on from CALJYH010000111.1 coordinate 11,909, forward strand.
AAATGGTTGAAGTTGGATAAAGTGCCCGCTGCGCACGCACTTTACGATGATGTCAGGCGTCAGGTGAAAAACAATTCTAGAGGAGACATAACATGATCCAATCGACTACTCCCAGTATCCAGGGGAAAGATATTTCAAGCTACCACGGAGTAGTAACAGGAGAAGCTATTTTAGGTGCGAACATTTTTAAAGATTTTTTTGCGGGTATTCGCGATATTGTCGGTGGTCGGTCAGCCGCGTATGAACGAGAATTAAATAAGGCACGTATCATAGCTTTCGAAGAAATGTCACAGCAGGCTGCGGAACTAGGGGCCAATGCAATTGTTGGAATAGATATAGATTATGAAACTGTCGGCGCCAAAGGAGGCATGTTGATGGTAAGCGTTAGTGGTACGGCGGTGACCATTAACTAGTCCCGTGATATTTTATTTAGCAAGCATATGCCGTCACAACTGGTTTAAACCAGATCGCCATGTGAACCTTAGATGTCTATGAAGCATTCTATTGTCGGTTACCACAAAGATGAAGAAGATCACTGGGTTGCGGAATTAGCATGTGGTCACAATCAACATGTCCGCAATGATCCTCCACTGGTAAGCAGACCCTGGGTTGAATCAGAATTCGGCAGGGACTCCATGTTAGGTCATAAACTGGATTGCAAAAAATGTGATTCAGATTTACCCGTAGATAACAAATAAATATGAGGGCGATTTTTTCAACAACTATGGATCGCCGGATGTCCTTCATCTGATAGAGGTAGCAAAGCCAAAAAGGTATTTAAATTGAAACACGTATTCTGGTTAAGAAAAGAAAAAATAGCAGGTCGATCGGGACCAAATTCCGACATGTGGGACCTAAATGAATTAAAGGATAATGGAATTGCATCAATCCTTTCTGTTAACCATGGGGATGCAGTTCATGAATCAATGCTATCGAATTTAGGAATAGCCTATGCAAACATTCCAATGTCATCAAATGCGCCTGTTAGAGATGGTGACAGGGAAATTTGCCTGGCGAACCTGCCAGGAGCAATGGAGTTTATCAGAGAAAATATAGTGAATGGTCCCGTGCTAGTCCATTGCCGCTCCGGGAAAGACCGCACTGGAATGGTATTGGCTGCCTACCTTATTGAAATTGAAGGCTACGATGTGAAACAGGCTATGGAAGAAGTGTTAGCGATTCGTCCGATTGCATTCAGCGCCGAAGGCTGGATGGAATTTGGATTGGAGGTCCTTGGTCTCTACAAAACAATTAGCGAACAGATGCGGGCGGGACCGCCATAGACCGGACTACCGAGGTGAGTGCGTTGCCTGAGCATTGCACTTGCTTCGACCATTGATATGGGCATTATGGTTTCCTGAAACACAGTAAAAATTAAGTTTCGTCAAAGGAGAAATGCAAATGCCTCAATATGTTATTGTTTATCTAGGTGGTGAACAGCCATCTAGCCCCGAGGAAGGCAAGCAACATTTTTCGAAATATATGGACTGGTTATCTTCGTTGGGCGACTCAGCAGTTAGTCCTGCTAATCCGCTTAAAGATACGAGTACGGTAAGTCCTGATGGCACAGTTAGCCCTGGAGGCACAACAACAATGTCCGGTTACACTATAATCGAAGCGGATTCTATGGAGGCAGCAATGGCGATCGCAAAGGCCTGCCCTTTTCTAGATATTGGCGGCTCACTTGAGGTATCCGAGCTAATCGAAATGCCAGGCCAAAATTAGATACAACAAACGCATTCACCTGAACCCCGAAAGGTACCGCTTTCACCCTCTGCCTTTGGCGTTCGCTGATGCGAAGCTTAGGATAAATATTTCATGGGAAAAAAGCTGAACACAGGACGAAATCCCAGTACCAAAGAGTTTCTCGAGGCTGAGCGGGTATTGAGCCTTCACCCACTACAGAGAAAAACTCACCCATCAGCTATTCCGGCAGATGTGGCTAAACTCGATCACATTAATACCTACGGATCATTGCCCGAGTATTATGTTGACCAACCATTCACTTGTCGCCAATGTGGCAAACATGAAATATGGAAGGCTAAAGATCAAAAATGGTATTACGAAGAAGCAAAGGGTCATATCGACGCAATTGCCATTGAATGCCATGCATGTCGCAGTCGCAAAAAAGACAGGCATAATTCAATATGAAATTGCTTCTGAAACTCAACAAGTTTTTGCAGTCGATCCGGACAAAAAGGCAAAGCCACTGCGGCCCGGGTTAAATGACTGAGCAAACTATGAGCGAAACAAAAACATGATTAAGCCCAAAGCAATTGATCACATCGTTTTGCGTACCGATCGATATCAAGAACTCATAGACTTTTACTGTAATGTGCTGGGTTGTATCCTCGAGCGGACTACATCGGAAGAATTTGGTCTCACCCAACTTAGAGCTGGAAGTGCACTAATCGATATCGTAGACGTAAAAGGGACCCTGGGTAAATCTGGCGGACCCGCACCACGGGAAACAGGAAACAATGTCGATCACTTCTGTCTGCAAATAGAACCATTTGAAGAGCACGAATTGAAAACCTATCTGCAAGAACAGGGTGTTGAGGTTGGTGAGTTCCAGGACAGATACGGGGCGCAAGGAATGGGCCGTTCGATCTACCTCAAGGATTTAGCCGGCAACAATATAGAGCTACGCGCTGTTATATCAAAAAGCACTTAACAAGAGCTTGCGATGTATAGACTATCTAAGTTTCTGTGGCAGCAGTTAAAATATAAACCAATCCAGGGATCCCGAATCAAATGAAAATTCCCAGTCAGTACCTGCAATTGGATCACCGCAAACTTCACACGCGTCAATCCTTGATTAGAACGCAATAAAATGCAGGCAGGCGCTAGCAACGAGGAACAGTCATGAAGAAACTGAAAAATGAAAAAGAGATGCTCAAAAAAGCAATTATCGAGGGCGTCAAGTACGGAGAAAAAAGAGGCGTGGTCGAGTTTGAGCCCACCGATTCGGCAAACGAAAAAATTGAGTATATTTATCGGCTGCTGGTGCACGATAAAGTAATCCAGCCTATTCCTCAGGATCAAATTTCACAAAAATCAATGATGCATAAACTGGCAATATGGGCTTCAAGATTAGAATAGGTTTTAGCCTCGCCTATAAAGCCATATGAAAAATTTTGTCATCAGAACATTTCGGTCCGACGACGAACCTGACCTCATCGATCTATGGCGTCAGTGTGGGCTTATCGTCCCCTGGAACAATCCCGAGACTGATATTCAGAGGAAACTATCAACTTCTCCTGACTTGTTTTATGTCGGATTACTCGATGACGAACTTATCGCAAGCTGCATGGCGGGGTATGATGGTCATCGCGGCTGGATTTATTTCCTGGCGGTGAAAAGCGACTATCAACGCAAAGGCTTTGCCTCAATGCTGATAGATCACGCCGAATCAGAATTGATTAAGCTGGGTTGTCCAAAGGTAGAGCTAATGGTGAGAAAGACTAACGAGAATGTTATTTCGTTTTACCAGAGTGCTGGCTATGACATTGACCCGGTAATGGTACTGAGCAAGCGGCTGACAGAAGATGAACCGCATGACTACTAACAATGAAAAAATAATCAGGTCCGTACAAAACTGGGTGGAGTCTTTTGTTGTGGATTTGAATCTCTGCCCGTTTGCCAAGGGCGTGCTGGCAGATAACCGGGTGCGTTTTGCCGTGACTGGTGCAGCGACTGAAGAGGAGTTACTAACCGCATTGCAAGCCGAACTGGAACTGCTCAATAACAACCCGTCGATTGAAACCATGCTACTGATTCACCCCGGGGTACTGCAAGACTTTTATGATTACAACCAGTTTCTGGATAGTGCCGATCAATTACTGCTGCAACTGAAACTGGAGGGTGTCTACCAGGTAGCGAGCTTCCACCCCGATTACCAGTTTGGCGGCACCGATCCAGATGATGTGGAGAACTTTACAAACCGATCACCCTATCCTGTTTTGCACCTGATTCGAGAGGCAAGCCTCGATCAAGCCCTTGCCGAATTTCCCGATGCAGATCAAATCCCGGCGCGTAACATCGCGCTGATGAAGAGCCTCGGCCAGGACAGGTTAGACGTTTTAACACAGCTATATCCTGGCGGTGAAGAGTCAAAATGATTGATAATAAGCGCCGGATGATCGCGCGCAAACTTTAGCCGATTATTCATCAACCTTGATAACAAAGAGATATTGGAGAAAGAAATGGCAAACGAAGGCTATCATGAACCCATTGGCGAACTAACAGATGAAACCAGGGATATGCACAGAGCGATAACGTCGCTGATGGAAGAACTGGAAGCAGTTGACTGGTATAACCAACGCGTTGATGCCTGCAAGAACAACGATCTTAAAGCAATCCTTGCGCACAACCGCGACGAGGAAAAGGAACATGCGGCAATGGTGCTTGAATGGATTCGCCGCCAGGACCCAACTTTCGATAAAGAGCTTAAAGACTACCTGTTCACCGAGGATGAGATTGCCCATGGATAAAATCTGACCGACAAACGATTAGGGGCTATGGCAGCTCGAATAGCCTTTACTTTAAAACCACTAACGCGAGGGAAGTCGTTATGTTCGCTAAAGACAAGTTTATCCAGGACTGCATCGACGCAGTCCCAGAGGGTCAGCCAGCTGTTTCAGGAAGCAGAAAGGAGGTTTAATGCCGGGTCGGAAATGTAAGCGTCGGAAGATGCTGAAAAACTGTTTGCCAAAAGGCAGAGGCTAGCCTTGTTATCGCTTATCTCAAATGGCCTTGTTCTAGTTGGGACCATCATTTTGACCGGGTCCCTGGTGACCGTTAGAAAAATCATCCATCGATTGCCGCGGGGTGGGTCGCGGACTAGCTGGCACGCGATGTCAGGCTTCATAACACTATTTATTGTTGGTTATCTCGGTTATGTCGTCGTTTTTTGGGACCAGCACACTAGAGTACTTGATCTCATCGTTCCCGGGATATTTTTCTTCGGCGCCTGCTTCGTATGGATTTCTTCAGTTCTTGCCTTACAAACCGCGATAGACGTAATGCGCATTACGGTGCTGGAACATGAAACCTTCACCGATCCTTTAACCGGGGTCTATAACCGTCGCTTCATGGAGCAACACCTGGTAGAAGAGGTATCGAAGGCTCGCCGATACGAGTTTGATCTTGCCGTATTATTACTCGATCTCGACTACTTTAAACGCATCAATGACGAGCATGGTCACCAGGCAGGTGATCAACTGCTCATTGAAATTGGAAACCTGATTGGTAAGCAACTGCGTGATTCAGATATTCTGTCGCGCTATGGTGGCGAGGAATTTCTCGTCATCGCACCCAATACTGGCCCGCCTGCTGCATCGCTTTTAGCAGAGCGTTTACGTGGCCATATTCAATCCCATCGTTTTCTACAAGAGTTTAAGGGTACACAGGAAATAGAGATCCGGATAACCGTCAGTATCGGTGTGGCAAATTTTGGTGGAGCCATTACCAGCGAAGAAGCCCTGATTCACGCCGCCGATAAACATCTTTACAGGGCCAAGGAGGAAGGCCGTAATCGGGTAGTGGACAGGGAGACGGAAGATGCCTGACAGGGAAGACTGATTTATGCACCAAAGACCTATAAATGAAATAATGCAGGAGCCTGAAATGGCAATATTTCATGTGATTTATCACGCTGGCACAGCCGTTAGACAAATCATGCACATCGTCTCCTGGAACATCTCAAATTACTTTACACAGCCCTAAAAATCGAGATGGCTATCGCCGACAACTCAGCATTAATCATTATCGACGTGCAGAAAGGTCTTGCCGAGCCGTCGCTGGGTTTGCGCAAACATCTTAATGCAGAAACGAATATGGCGGCGTTGCTCGCTACCTGGCGCGAACAAAAACATCCGAACATTCACATTTTGCATTGCTCGCAAGATCGGTACCCGCTAGAGCAATTTTAATCAGCACAGGCTATTATCGCTAACGAATCTCTGGCTTAAGGAACAACGCCATGGCTACGATCAAACTACTCGGGCTCAGAATCAGCGTTTACACCCGCATCGCGCGAATGGCGCTCGAGGAAAAAAGTGTCGATTACGAGCTCGAGGAGGTAGATATATTTGCCGATACGGGACCTCCCGAAGAATACCTTGCGCACAATCCATTCGGTACTATTCCATGCCTGATGCATGGTGAATTCTACCTATACGAAACCGGCGCGATTACCCGCTATATCGACGAAACTTTTCCCGGTGTAGCATTACAGCCGTCAGTCTCGTCACGACGCGCTCGCATGAATCAAATCATTAGCATTCTTGATGCCTATACCTATCGACCGATGGTCTGGGATGTTTACGTGCAGCGTATTGTCGTGCCCAGTGGCGGTGGCCAGCCAGACGAAAGCCTGGTAGCAGCGGCTTTGCCAAACTTGCAAAATGTCCTCCAGCAGCTTGAGCTCTTACAGGATGAATACGAGTTCCTGACGGGTGATTCAGTATCGCTTGCAGACCTGCATGCCTATCCGATGCTGCGCTACTTCAGGGAAACCCCGGAAGGCTCGTCAATGCTGGCATCGTACCCCGGACTGGAACATTGGATGCAGCAAATGCAGGCAAGACCAAGCGCACGCGTGACGAGTTTTCATTCGACTGGCGAAGCCGAAGACGGCTTTTGACAAGGTTATCGAAAAGCAACCGATGCTTACAGCTGATGAAGACGAATCTGCTTATCGAGTTCACAACAAGAGCTACGTGACTGCGCTGATATTCCTGTGTATTCCGCCGTTAATATTGTTCGAGCTCGGCCCCAGCGTACTGGATAACACGATAAAAACCGGCGAATTGGTCGGCCTGTTGATCGGCATACTGCTGCCGTTACTGGGGGCTTATTATTTCATCGAGTTTGCAAGCTTTACCTTTTCCAGAAGCGACGACCTGTTTCATTGGCAATGGCGCAACCTGTTTAGAAAAAAGTCCGGCAAGGTACCGCTGAATCGTATCGTCAAGGTCCGGCGCGACGGAATGGAATCCAGTAACTCGGCCGGGTTGCAATATACTTACCGGCTGGTTGTGATACTGGACGATGACACGATCATCCCTCTAACGCGTGGTTATTCAGGCCTGCATGACAGGAAACTGGATCAAATTGTCGATCAAATTCGCGACTATATCGGGCATAGCAGCGCGATGCACTGATGGCTCTAATAGACGCCAGGTAAAACATGACTTACTACATTGTTAAAATCGTTATCTCGGCAATACTGATTGTCGCAATTTCGGAAATATCCAAGCGCAGTTCATTGCTTGGCGCCCTGTTGGCATCCATACCGCTGGTGTCGGTGCTTGCGATGATCTGGCTTTATATCGATACCAAAGATGTCGACCGGGTTGCCGGGCTTGCTTCCAGCATTTTCTGGCTGGTATTACCGTCGCTAGCTCTTTTCATCGCGTTGCCACTGCTATTGAAACAGGGATACAATTTTTATCTCAGCATGGGAGCATCGATTATTATTACCATCGGCTGCTACTGGTTAATGGTTACACTACTCGACCGGGTGGGCATCGAACTCTAATGGCATTTACGTCGAGGAATTCATCTGTTTGCATCCTTGAAACCCGATCCCTGATATTGACTGATTCCCCGGGAACGAAACTAAAGATCTGACCAGGAAGAGAGGTTTAATATTTTGCAAAACGCAGCTAGAGTTATCGCAATCGTATCAGCCATATTTATAAGTGGATGCGAATCAAAATGGGGCCGCCTGGACAACCGGCCGGTCGTGCAGGCCGAGTTTCAGAATGCCAGGACCATATGTCGGATCGATGAAAAACCGGCGCTAGTAGAACAGGCTGAGACAGAAAGAAACGCCGGGCTTTTGAGCTCGAGAACCAACGAGGCAACAATGATTGCGAACGAAGATTTTGCATTATAAAGTACAGGCAATATATGCCAAAATCGACGAATGCATGCTGCAGCAGGGGTATAAAAAAGAGTGATAGCCCGTCATTGGCCGAAACCTGTCACCTAAAAGTTTCACATGGACACAAAGCAGTTGTACCTGGTCGCAGCCGATGCCACTCTTTTCATCCATGTGTCGTTTGTCGGCTTTGTTATTCTCGGATTGATCCTGGTCTTTGTCGGCAAGCTGCTCTCCTGGTCCTGGGTACGCAATCGCCGGTTTCGCATTGCGCACCTCGCGGCGATCGGTATCGTCGTGCTGCAATCCTGGTTCAGCGTTATCTGTCCACTTACCCTGTGGGAAATGGAACTTCGGGACAAGGCTGGTGATGTAACCTACCCGGGATCATTCGTTGCACACTGGCTTGAGACCTTGCTTTACTATCGTGCACCGGAATGGGTGTTTATTTTGCTTTATACCCTGTTCGGGGCGCTAGTGGTCGGGAGCTGGTTCTGGGTACGACCCAGAGGCTGATCTGTTTGCCTGTTTTGGCCTGGTATTTGACCTGCAACTCTATTCGATAGAAATTGCTCCACTAGCAACGGGGTTCTACCCCATCAAACCGGGGTAGAATTTTCGTGCGATCTCGGGATAACTGCGCACCCAACGCTGCCAGTATTTTTCGCCAAAAATAACGGGTTGTACCCGGCTCTCCATACCACCGATACCGGCAGCCATCTCTGAGCGTGACGCCATTAACCCCTCGTTACGATGACGTGTACTTGCATTAACGCGATCGATGTAATCGGCTGCTAGCGGTAATGGTTCAAGCAGCGTATTCAGATCAGGGCTGTAAAAGAATGCTGATGAATAACGCACTCGCCCTGTTTTATTGATGACACGGTGCGGGGTCGCGATGAAGTAGTTATGCGTTACCAATTGCAGCAACTCGCCCGTGTTAACGACCAGGCTACCGGCAACGGGATCGACCGGGTACCAGGTGTCATCGTTGGCCTGCGCTTCAAGTCCGGAATTTTCGTCCTGCAGCAACAGCGTCAGAAACCCAGAATCCTTATGCACGCCAACACCCTGCCCGCCAGCCCGGGTTTGCGGGTAGCGAATCAGTTTCAGGTAGGGCGAAGGATTTTCCCCGAATACCTGTTCGATATGAAATTCGTCGAGACCCAGTGCGAGCGACATCATGCGCAGGATTTGCCGGGAAAGCTCGGACAGGCGCGAAAAATAATCGTCGACCGTTTCCCTGAAGCCCGGAATAGCCGCCTCGGATGGCCACTGGTTGGGGCCCACCAGCGCCATGTAATAGGGATCCGGCTCGGGAATTGGATTGCGATCGACACCGATATCAATCTGCTCGCGGTAGTCGGCCTGGTTGTTGGTCAGTTCCGAGCCCAGTTTTTCCCAGCCACGAAACTGCGGGGAACTGCTCTTGTCAATCGCCTTCTTGGTGTCTTCCGGCAGGGCAAAAAAATTCTTAAGTGTCGCCAGGTAAGCTTCGCTGGCTGACAGCGGAATGCCATGGTTGATCACGTAGAAAAAACCGATTTCATGACACAGCTGCCGAAGTTGTCGGCACAACTCGAGCCGCTGTTGGCGGTCTCCTGCGAACCACGGTTCCAGATCGATTACCGGGAGCTGGTGTACCATATAAATTGATCAGACAAAGTCGTTGATTCTGTGAGACGATAGCGGCGAATTATAACTGATAACACCGACATACATGGTTGTATATATAGCTGATATTGTTGTCGCCGCGGTTACGATTTCGTATCTCGACTTCCTTCTGTAGTTCGCTCGTTGGGTGTGCGCTTGAGTATAGAAATTTTAAGAATTGCGGCTTTTGCCGACAATCACCTGGGTGGTAATCCTGCTGGTGTCATGATTGCCGACTCGCATCCCGACGACGCCACAATGCAAGGCATTGCGGCCGATGTCGGTTATTCTGAAACCGCGTTTGCGATGCCCGAAGGTGACGCCTGGCGCGTACGTTACTTCTCGCCCGAATCTGAAGTCCCATTTTGCGGACATGCGACCATCGCGCTGGGGGCGGCGCTTGCACTCAAGCATGGCAACGGTGTATTTAAGCTGAAACTCAACCAGGCCGATATTACGGTCGAGGGGGAACACAACGGTGGATCGCTATACGCGGCACTGCAGTCACCACAGACGCATAGCGCGCCAATGTCCGCCGCACTACTGACCGAGGTGCTGGCTCTGTTCGGTTACCGCGAAAGCGATCTCAATGCGGAGATTCCGCCGGCGCGTGTGCACGGTGGCGCGGATCACCTAGCGCTGTGCCTGAATTCACGTGCGGCATTGTCGGCGATGCAATACGATCTTGCAGCCGGGCGCGAGCTGATGAAACGCGAGGGCGTGATTACAATTCTACTCGCTTACGCCGAAACACCGCACCTGTTTCATACCCGAAATCCGTTTGCCTCGGGTGGCGTCTACGAGGATCCGGCTACGGGTGCTGCAACCGCGGCATTTGCCGGATATCTGCGTGACCTCGAATGGCCACACCAGGGATCCATTGAAATTATCCAGGGCGAGGACATGGGCATGCGTTCACGTCTCAGGGCTGACATCACCGCCGAACCCGGCAGTTCAATCCGGGTTTCCGGCAACGCCCGCATTATGGAGGACTCAGCCGCATGAAAATAACGATTGCCGAGCATCGCTTCAATGCCGTCTTCGAGGACGGTAAATCGCCTGCCAGCTGCGACGCCTTTCGCGCGGTAATGCCATTCGAAAGCCAGGTCGTGCATGTGCGCTGGAGCGGTGAAGGTGTGTGGATACCTCTCGGCGACATGGACTTCGATGTCGGCCACGAAGACGCCACCGCCTACCCCTCTCCTGGTCAAATCCTTTTATATCCAAAGGGAAAAAGTGAAACCGAGATCCTGATCGCCTACGGCTGTGTCCAGTTTGCATCGAAGGCGGGTACCCTCGCCGGCAACCATTTCGCGACGATCACTTCCGATCTGGACCAGCTGCGCAAAATTGGTATCGCTACCCTCTGGGAAGGTGCCAAACCAATCCTGTTTGAAGCTTGAATCTGCCCACCACCAGTATTGTAGAAATCAAGACCACGCTTGCGGGCGAATGCAAACAGTTCGATTGTGAACTGTTAAATTTCACCCGGGGCGAGGTCGTGGTTATCTATCGAATGCCACGCGACGTGCAGCTTGAAGACCTGTTGCTGCCCAGGGACTCCATCAGCATCGGTTATTTCTGGGAAGACCGTGCCTATAACGCCTATCACTGGATCGACGATCAATGCCAAACGCTGGCGTTATACTTTAATATCTGCGATAACACCCGCATATCACGTCAACAAGTCGCATGGCGCGACCTGACCGTGGATGTATTGATTACCCCTGACCTGCGTTGCCGAGTGCTGGATGAAGACGAACTACCGGATGACCTTGATAGCGACTTACGCGCCTATATCGAAAGCGCGCGCGATGCCTTGTGCGTCAATCCCGCGCGCCTGTTGCTGGAGTTCGAAGCACGACGCCGGGAGCTGTTGCCCAAGGCCTGACCATGCCGCTTGAACTCTGGCTTGCTTATGTCGCTACCAGCGCGGTGGTACTGGCGATCCCCGGCCCGACCATACTGCTGGTGTTGAGCTATTCCATTGCGCATGGGCGCAAAGCGACTCTGCCCGTGGTTATGGGGGTTGCACTTGGCGATTCGGTCGCGATCACCCTGTCATTGATTGGTCTCGGCACACTGCTCGCCGCATCGGCATTCTGGTTTACGATCATCAAGTGGATCGGCGGGTGCTATCTGATCTACCTCGGCATTACACTGTTTCGAGGTGCCAGCAAACCGATGCCCGAGCAGGCTCCACAGACTCGAACGTCGGAGCCGCGCAAGCTATTCAGCAACGCGTTTATCGTCACCGCGTTAAATCCCAAGAGTATCGTGTTTTTTATCGCCCTATTGCCGCAATTCATCAGCCCCGACCACCCGGTGATAGCGCAATTCTGGATCCTCGGAGTAACCTTCGTGGTGCTCGCCACGATCGGTGCCACCAGTTATGCATTATTTGCGACCTCGATTCGGCGCTGGCTCGCGTCATCACGCGCGCAAAGGGCCTATAGCATGGTCGGCGGTGGCCTGTTGATGGGTGCCGGGGTTTGGGCCCTCGGTGCAAAGCGTGTAATCTCCACGACATGATGCGAAACAAAATTATCAACGGCTTGATCTGCTGTTGCCTACTGCTGGCACTGTCCGGCTGTGGCAACAAGGGTCCTCTGGTATTGCCTGAGGAAGAAGAGAAAAAGACCAAGAGTAACGCCTTTTAGCTATGGACCATTTCGAATACAAGCAGGGTCAACTCTATTGCGAAGACGTCGCGATTACTGCGCTTGCCGAGCAATACGGGACACCGTTATTCGTCTATTCGCGGGCGACACTGGAACGCCACTGGCATGCCTTCGATAGTGCATTTGACGGGCACGACCACCTGGTATGTTACGCCGTCAAGGCAAACTCGAACCTGGCAGTTTTAAACCTGCTGGCGCGCCTTGGTTCGGGTTTCGACATCGTCTCTGGTGGTGAATTACAACGCGTGCTGCAGGCTGGCGGCAAACCTGCGCGCATCGTATTTTCCGGGGTGGGCAAACTGGCGAACGAAATCGAAACCGCGATGCAACTCGATATACTTTGCTTTAACGTCGAATCAGAGCAAGAACTCGACCGCATCAATGAAATTGCCGGGCGCATGAAAAAAACCGCGCGCATTTCTTTTCGTGTCAATCCCGATGTGGATGCCAAAACCCACCCTTACATTTCCACCGGGCTCAAGGATAACAAGTTTGGAGTCCCCTTCGCTAACGCCGAACAGGTTTACCTCAAGGCATCCGGACTTGAAAACATTGAAATCATTGGCATGGATTGTCACATCGGGTCGCAGTTGACCGAATTGTCACCCTATATCGATGCGTTTGATCGACTGCTTGAACTGATCGAACGCCTGCGCCAACAGGGCATCAATATCCACCATCTGGACCTCGGTGGCGGTCTCGGAATCCGTTATCGCGACGAGGAACCACCGTTACCAGCTGAATGGGCCAGTGCCTTGCGTGATCGCCTGAAAAATTTCGATGGCACTGTCGTCATTGAGCCCGGACGCGCGATCGCGGGTAACGCGGGCATCCTGGTCAGCCGGGTAAATTACCTGAAACACGGAGCCGATAAAAACTTCGCCGTGATCGACGCGGCGATGAACGATTTAATCAGGCCGTCGCTATACGGGGCCTGGCAGGAGATTATTCGCGTCGAGCAGCACAGCAATGCCAGCGAAAGGGTCTACGACGTGGTTGGTGCTATTTGCGAATCGAGTGATTTTCTCGGCAAGGATCGTGCATTAAGCCTCACGCAAAATGATTTACTCGCGATCCGATCTTCTGGAGCCTATGCCTTCGGTATGGCGTCAAATTACAACACGCGGGTGCGCGCTGCCGAAGTCATCGTCGACGGCGATCAGCACTACTGCGTACGTGAGCGTGAATCTTTCGACGACCTGATTCGCGGCGAGTCAATGTTGCCATGAAGTTGAAGTTTGCCAAGATGCACGGCCTCGGTAACGATTTTGCCGTTATTGATGCAATCAACCAGTCTTTTGAACCACGCCCTGAACTGGTACGACGCTGGGCTGACCGCTACGATGGCATTGGCTTCGATCAAATGCTCATCGTCGAAAGTCCCGACGGCAACGCTGCCGCGTTCAAGTACCGTATCTACAATGCCGATGGTGGCGAAGTTGCTCAATGCGGTAACGGCGCGCGCTGTTTCGCACGCTTCGTGCGCGAACAGGGTTTGACCGAGCTGGACATTATTCCGGTGGAAACCAATGCAGGGCTATTGAAGCTCGAGGCCATCGATGCGACCCGTTACCGGGTCGACATGGGCATACCCCGTTTTGAGCCTGCCGAAATCCCGTTGCGTGCCGAAAAGCGGCAGGATTTATACCAGACCGATTACGAGGGTCGCGAGATCAGCTTCAGCGCGATGTCGATTGGGAATCCACACATGGTAATCCAGGTCGATGATGTTGCTACAGCTGGTGTAGAAACGCTAGGGCCCTACTTCGAGACAAGCCTGTTATTTCCCGAAAGAGCGAATATCGGTTTCATGCAAATCCTGGCCCGTGATGCTTTCAAATTACGCGTTTACGAGCGCGGTGTCGGCGAAACCCGCGCCTGCGGCAGCGGTGCCTGCGCCGCAATGGTCGCCGGGGTGCAGCTCGGCTTGCTAGAACCGGTCGCAAAAGCGGTATTACTGGGCGGCGAGCTCAAACTCGAATGGCAAGGTGACGCAAACCCCGTTATGATGACGGGCGAAACTGCAATGGTTTATCAGGGCGAAATCGATTATGAGTGAATTATCAGCTGAACCACAGCATTCCGATCTGACCGACGAATCAAAGGTCATCCAGTACCTCCGGGACAACCCCGAAATACTGATGGCATACCCGGAGGTTTTTTCCTCGCTGGCAATTCCACACAAGACTGGTGGCGCGACCTCACTGGTGGAACGCCAGCTCAAACTGCTGCGCGAAGAAAACCAGTCGCTAAAGTCGAAAATCGATGAGCTGGTTGGCATTGCACGTGAGAATGAGGAGTTAAACCAGCGCTTTCATCGTCTCGCACTGGAACTGATGAATACCGATCAGTTACACGACATACTGGCAATGGTGCAGGATCAGGTGCAGACCTTTTTCTATACCGATTTCGTCTGTTTTCGGTTTTTACCGGGCGTCAGTGAAGCCGGCAATATACTCGACGGGCTTTATCTGGATAGCGAAAGCGGTATCGTCGACAGTGTCCAGCCCTGGATCGAAGCACGCAAGCCCGTTTGCGGTCGGCAGGACGAGAAAATCAATCATGAGCTGTTCGGCCCGGATATCCACATCGGTTCGAGTGCATTGATCCCGCTTTACCATACCGGCAACCTGGGCCTGTTGTGCCTCGGTAGCATCAATGCCGATCGCTTTGGCCTCACCATGGGCACCATTTTTCTGCAGCAACTGGGCGAACTGGTCAGTAATCGCTTGAAAAATATGCTGCAGGCAGGGTAGCACGCATGGACGAATATCTGGACCAGTTCATCCAGATGTTACGCAGCGAAAAGTATTACTCTCCACACACCTGCACTAACTACCGCCGCGATCTGAACCAATTTCGAAATTACCTGGCTAACCAGGGAATCGAATCCTGGAAGCAGGTTGGTTATTCAGAAGTCAGCGGGTTTGCCGCGCAGCGCCATCGCCAGGGACG
Source organism: uncultured Gammaproteobacteria bacterium (assembly GCA_937984095.1). Taxonomy (GTDB): domain Bacteria; phylum Pseudomonadota; class Gammaproteobacteria. The sequence continues at coordinate 27,086 of CALJYH010000111.1, forward strand.
CAAGAGTCGCACTATCCAGCGCGAACTATCGTCGATCCGTAGCTTTTTCCAGTTCCTGATTCGTAGCGCGCTAGTCGCGAAAAACCCGGCGCTCGAAGTCAGTGCGCCTAAAAGCGACAGACCACTGCCCAAAACCTGCGATGCTGAAACCATCGACCGCTTACTGTCTGTCCACGACGACAGCGACGAACTGCAGATTCGCGACGTCGCTATTTTCGAACTGATTTATTCCTCGGGGCTACGACTCGCAGAGCTGATTAACATCGATCTCGATGACATCGATCTGCCACAGCAGCAACTTGTCGTCACCGGTAAAGGTAATAAAACCCGGTATCTTCCGATTGGCACCAAGGCGGTTGCCGCGGTAAAACGGTGGCTTAAACTGCGCCAGGATTTTACCCGGGATAGCCAACAGTCGGCGCTATTCCTGAGCAAACAGGGTAAACGTATCTCGGCGCGCAACGTACAAAGCCGGCTCAATCGCCTGATCCAGCAACAGGCACTCGACCAACATCTGTCGCCACATACCTTACGCCATTCCTTTGCCACCCATATGCTGGAATCCAGCTCAGACTTGCGCGCAGTTCAGGAATTGCTCGGACACGTTAATATAGCAACCACCCAGGTGTACACGCATCTTGATTTTCAACACCTGGCCAGGGTTTACGATTCAGCGCATCCGCGAGCGAAGCGCAAAGGCTAAATCGCTATTAGCATAAATGCGGGTACCATAGAGGAAACAGGAAAACCGCTGTCTCCTTGTATTTATTTTTCGCTGCCCATATATGACAATGTCCGCAGTGATTTCACCGGGTAGGGATTTTGGAACAATTCGAAGGCACAACAATTCTTTCGGTACGCCGTGAAAACAGCGTCGTGATCGGAGGTGATGGCCAGGTCAGCCTGGGGAATACCATCATGAAAGGAAATGCGCGCAAGGTACGCCGTCTCTACAAGGACAAGGTTATCGCCGGGTTCGCCGGGGGCACCGCCGACGCATTCCTGTTATTCGAGTTATTCGAAGGCAAACTCGAAAAACACAGCGGCCAAATGATTCGCGCCGCGGTGGAGCTGGCCAAGGAATGGCGTTCAGATCGCGCATTGCGCCGTCTCGAGGCCCTGCTTTGCGTTGCCAACGAGGACGCCTCGCTAATAATCTCTGGTAACGGTGACGTTATCGAGCCAGAGGATAGTTTGATGGCGATCGGCTCGGGTGGTGCCTACGCCCAGGCTGCCGCACGTGCAATGCTCGACACCACTGAAATGAGCGCTCGTGAAATCGTCGAGAAGGGATTGCAGATCGCCGGTGAAATCTGTGTCTTCACCAATCTCAACCATACGTTCGAAGTAATCGACTACTAGGTAATACCGTGGACAGTAAATACATTGCGCAATCGCCAATGACCCCGCGCGAGATTTCGCAGGAACTCGACAATCATATTATTGGCCAGGACAATGCCAAGCGTGCGGTCGCAATAGCGCTGCGCAATCGCTGGCGCCGGCAGCAGGTCAGCGAAGAGCTGCGCAACGAAATCACGCCGAAAAACATACTGATGATGGGACCCACCGGGGTTGGCAAAACCGAAATTGCGCGCCGCCTGGCGCGACTCGCGAACGCACCGTTCATCAAGGTCGAAGCAACCAAGTTCACCGAGGTCGGTTATGTCGGTCGCGACGTCGAGTCGATCATCCGAGACCTGGTCGACGTATCGGTCAAGCAAATGCGCGAGTCGGAAGTCAGCCGGGTCCGACACCGAGCCGAAGACGCGGCCGAGGAAAAAGTGCTGGATGCCTTGCTGCCGCGCCCGAAAGACTTTACCGGGGAGGCCGATACTGCAAATGACAGTACACGCCAGAAATTCCGCAAGATGTTACGCGAAGGCAAGATTAACGATAAGGAGATCGAAATTGATTTGCAGCTACCCTCGCTGGGCGTTGAAATCATGGCGCCACCCGGGATGGAGGACATGACTAATCAGCTCCAGGGATTGTTTCAAAATCTCGGTAACCAGAAAACCAAGACGCGCAAACTACGCGTTGAGGATGCGCTCAGAATGCTGACTGACGAAGAAGCCGCGAAATTGATTAACGAAGACGAACTTAAACTTAGCGCACTCGAAAACGCGGAACAAAATGGCATCGTGTTTATCGACGAAATCGACAAGGTCGCCAAGCGCGGGGAAACCAGTGGTACAGACGTATCCCGCGAGGGGGTGCAACGCGATCTACTGCCACTGGTTGAAGGCTGCACGGTGTCTACCAAGGCTGGAATGATAAAAACGGATCATATTTTATTCATCGCTTCCGGCGCGTTCCACGTTTCCAAACCCAGTGACCTGATTCCGGAGTTGCAGGGGCGCTTGCCGATACGGGTCGAACTCTCGGCTTTGACCGTCAACGACTTCGTGCGCATCCTGCGTGAGCCTAACGCATCATTGACCGAACAATACACCGCGCTGATGGAAACCGAGGGTGTCGGCCTGGTATTCACCGATGACAGTCTCGCGCGCATCGCAGAAGTCGCCTGGCAAGTCAACGAAAAGCAGGAAAACATCGGCGCTCGCCGTTTGCATACCGTGATGGAGCGCCTGCTCGAAACGGTCAGTTTCGAGGCCTCAGACATGGTCGATCAAACCATCACCATAGATGCCGACTACGTTAACGAACATCTCGGCGAACTGTCACTGGATGAAGACCTGTCGCAGTACATACTCTGATGAAACCCACCGACATAAGCCTGCACAAAGTATCGCGTGTGCTTGAACTTAGTTTCGAAGACGGATCGAGTTTTCGGTTACCGGTTGAGTATTTAAGAGTCTACTCGCCCTCTGCTGAAGTGCAGGGCCATGGCCCCGGCCAGGAAGTGCTGCAGGTCGGCAAGGAAGACGTCAATATTAACAGTATCGAGCCGATGGGCCACTATGCAGTCAAGCTTGCTTTCGACGACAATCACGATACCGGGATTTACAGCTGGGACTATCTGTACGAGCTCGGCATCACCTATGACGAAAGATGGCAAAATTACCTGGACCGGCTAGAGGCCGAGGGTCACAAGCGTCGCGAGAGTTCCTAGCGGGTAGCGCGCCCAAGCCGCGGGATGACAGTAACCGTCGAGCCTGATATGGTTCGATCCATGCAACAGAAATCAACCACCGACTTTGGCTTCGAAGAAATACCGGCTGCGGAAAAGCAGGGACGGGTAGGCGCGGTTTTTACCTCCGTCGCACAAAAATACGACCTGATGAACGATGTCATGTCCTTCGGTGTTCATCACCTGTGGAAACGCTTTACGCTCGAAATGTGTGGTTTACGCCCCGGGCATAAAGTACTCGATCTCGCAGGCGGCACCGGCGATCTGGCGCTTAAAGAGGCGCAAATGGTCGGCGAATCCGGACAGGTTGTTCTCGCTGACATTAATGCCGCGATGTTACAACGAGGGCGCGACCGGGTTATCGATAGCGGCTTCGTTAATCGAGTCGAGGCGGTGCAGTGCAACGCCGAGATGTTGCCATTTGCCGACAATCACTTCGATTGCATCACCATCGCTTTCGGTCTGCGCAACGTTACTGACAAGGCCGCTGCACTGGCTTCGATGCAGCGCGTGCTGAAACCCGGTGGTCGACTGTGTGTACTCGAATTCTCGAAGCCGGTTTACGAGCCACTGGAAAAGCTTTACGACTTTTATTCCTTTAAACTACTGCCACGCATGGGCAAGTTGATTGCCAGGGACCGCGACAGTTACCAGTACCTTGCCGAATCAATTCGCGTGCATCCAGACCAGCTCGCACTTAAGCAAATCATCCTCGAACAGGGTGGTTTTGACGAAGTTGAGGTGCACAATCTAAGCGGCGGTATCGTCGCCCTGCATCGCGCATTCAAGTACTAGGCCGTTCCGTCATCGTGCAACCTTCCGACAGCATCAGCGCGACTCTCCTCGATTCAATCCAGAATTCATTGCTCGTTGCTGCTGAAATCGGCGGTAACCGACTGCTCGAGTTTGACGAAAATGCACTTAAGGGCTGCCACGAAATGCAGGGGCATTGCATCGCCATTGATATTACCGATATTGATTTCCATCTCTACTGCCATCCCGGGACCTGGGGTATTCGCCTGAGCCGCAACCCGCCTGCAAGTGATGTAGATGCGACCATATCGGGACGTTTGATGGCCCTGGTGAATCTCGCGTCGCTGGATGACAAGGTTTCGACCTCGATCCAGGAACGCGTCAGCTTTCAGGGCAATATCGCGCTCGCAAAAAAATTACAAAAGATTCTCGCCGGTCTCGACATCGACTGGGAGGAAGCCCTGGCACAACGTACCGGCGACGTACTCGCGTTTCAGATTCATCAACGCACCCGTAACCTGGGAACCTGGCTGCGGCAAAGTACAGAATCTCTGTTGCAGACAAGCAGCGAGTACCTGCGCGAAGAGGCAGGTCTCAGCCCCACAGAGGTCGAGTTCGAAGTTTTTCGATCACGGCTTACCGAGCTCAAGCACGATGTCGCGCGCACTGAGGCAAGGCTGCAGCAGTTAATCGAGAAGATTCAACTGCAGTAATGCGCAACCTGCTACGCCTGATCTCGATTAACTTCACGTTGGCGCGTTTCGGCCTCGACGAGGTCGTTTTATCGCTGCATTTCTACCGCCCGCTTTACCTGTTGGGCAAGATTAATCCATTTAACTGGTTTCGAAGTAACGACCTGAGCGAAGCCGAGCGCCTGCGTTTATGCATCGAGTCACTGGGTCCGATCTTCATCAAGTTTGGGCAGATGATGGCGACGCGACGCGATCTGTTTGGCGATGAAATCACTGACGAACTCGAAAAACTGCTCGACCAGGTGCCACCATTCCCCTGGTACGAGGCACGCGACATCATCGAGCAGCAACTGGGAATGCCTCTGGAGAAGGCGTTCAAGAAATTCGATGAAAATGAAATCGCCTCTGCTTCAATCGCACAGGTGTATGGCGCACAACTACCTGACGGGCAGGATGTCATCGTAAAAATTGTCCGCCCCGGAATCGAGCACAGGATCCGCCAGGATATCGAGGTATTGTTGCTACTGGCAAAGATGGCCGACCGCTACTGGAATGAAGCAAAACGGGTCAAACCGATCCAGATTGTACGCGAATTCGAAACCACAATCTTTAACGAGCTCGACCTGGTTCGGGAAGCCGCGAATGCAAGTGAACTGCGCCGCAATTTCGAGGGCTCACCTGATCTGTACGTGCCATTTGTTCACTGGGATTATTGTCGCCCAAGGGTCATGGTCATGGAACGTATCCACGGTACCCCAGTAACTGATATCAAACAGCTTCGTGCACACGACATCAACTTCGAGGTTTTGTCGCGCAAGGGCGTAGAAATCTTTTTTACCCAGGTGTTTCGGCATAACTATTTCCATGCCGACATGCATCCCGGCAATATCTTCGTCGCAACCAGCAAACCCGAAGACCCCAAGTATATCGCGGTTGATTTTGGCATCATGGGATCTTTGTCGACTAACGATCAACGCTATCTTGCGGAAAATTTCGCAGCGTTTTTTAATAGGGATTATCGGCGGGTTGCCGAACTTCACGTCGATTCTGGTTGGGTTGATCATGACACCCGTATCGATGAATTCGAAGCCGCAATACGCAGTGTTTGCGAGCCCATGTTTCAGCGCCCGTTGGCAGAAATTTCTTTCGGCCAACTGTTGTTGCGCCTGTTTCAGACTGCACGCGCATTTAACATGGAGATTCAGCCTCAGCTGCTGCTACTTGAAAAAACATTTCTGCACATTGAGGGAATCGGTCGTCAGTTGTATCCCCAGCTTGACCTTTGGGATACGGCTAAACCCTTCATCGAACTATGGCTTTCCGAGCAGCTTGGTACGCGAGCCCTGATCAAGGGCCTGAAAAAAAATCTGCCCTACATCGCCGAGCATTTGCCCGACCTGCCCCAGCTCGCCTTCAAGGCACTGGACCGGATTGCCAATGATGAGCTCAGGGTAGAACTGCGGTCACGCCAGATAGATGATTTGAAACGGGAAATTCGCCAGGCCAACCGAAGTAATATTCGCGCTATCATCGGTGGCAGTTTTGTCATTAGCGCGACTATCATTCTGGGGCTCGACGGCCTCGCGCCAATCATGATTGGCAGTGGGCAATTGATCGTGCCGCTGCTGAGCGCGGTGCTCGCAATTCCCGGTATTTATCTGCTAGTCAGCAGTTATCTCGACGACTAGCACTGTGCCCGGGTAAAGTTTTTATTCAAACGCTTGCCGTGCTTGTAACCCTTCCAATAGGACGTTTTAACTTCTTCGCGGTATTCTTCAGGAATTGATTCAAGATATTCATTGTAATCCCGGTTGAAAACTTTCTCATCCTCGCAAACCTTGCGCCTGTAGGCGAGTTGACCGGTTAATTCGGCGATTCGTAAATGACGGAATTTCGGATCTTCGGGCGTCAGTTCTTCCTCGACCTCTTCAATCTCGGGTTTAGCCTTGGCCGCACTCTCACCTTCGTCAACATTGGCCTCTACTGGCTCTTCGCTACGGATACGTGAGCGCGTCAGGCGTTCGCATTCATCCGTCGACAGTAACGTAGTTTCCTCTTTACTCTTATCGAAGCCTTCCTGAAAAGCGTCACGCATGGGATCACGGCTTTCCTCGGGCATCGACTGAACGCGCTGAGTAAACTCCGCGAGCACACTGGCTTCACCACACTGCAAACGCGAATAGCTAAGGGTACCGAGCGTTCTGGACAGATTGACGATGGTGTTGGTTGCATTTTCGAGTGTTGCGGCATCGACTTCAGCACCGTCCTCAGGAGCCTGCTGGCTGAGCTCGGCAATGGCCTTGTCGATGATAACCATGATCGAGTTCAAGCCCTGGTCAAGTAACTCGGCTCGAACAGGAAACGACTGGCTCGACAGGATAAATAGCACAAGCAGTAATTTTAAAGATTTCATCACTTTACCGTAATCTGCTGATATACAAGATTAAATCATGGATCACACACTTCATCCAGTGCCCAAAGCCCCTCATTTTTGCGCTGCATCACAATTTCGAAGATAATGCGGCGTCTTTCAGGCTGTATCACCGAATTGAAACACTCACTAGCTTCCTTAATGGTACCGCCCCACCGTCATCCCCGCGACAACCTCGAGAACGGCGATTGCATCCCAGGAGTATGCTCTTTGTTCAGAATTGATAGCAAATCGCTGCCGGAAAGCAAATTCTTTTTAGCGCTGTGGTTCCTGGAATGAGCACAGCCCCACCCAGAATCGGTTTCGTCAGCCTCGGATGTCCGAAGGCGACCGTCGACTCGGAACAGGTCATCACCCAGTTGCGGGCCGAAGGTTACGATATCGTGCCTGACTTCGATAACGCCGACATGGTTATTGTCAATACCTGCGGATTTATCGATAGCGCGGTGGAAGAATCGCTCGATACGATCGATGAAGCACTGCATCAAAACGGTCGGGTCGTCGTCACCGGTTGTCTTGGCAAGCGAGCTGATATGATCAATACTCGCTTTCCATCACTGCTTGCCGTTACCGGCCCACATGCCCGAGATGAAGTCATGCGGGCGGTGCATCAGCATTTACCGGCTCCGCATGACCCGTTTCTGGACCTGGTGCCGGAACAGGGCGTGCGTCTGACGCCGCGACATTATGCCTACCTGAAAATATCCGAAGGCTGTAATCACCGCTGCAGCTTCTGCATCATTCCATCACTGCGTGGTGACCTGGTAAGCAGGCCGATTGATGAAGTCATGGATGAGGCGCAAATTCTGGTTGATGCCGGTACCCGGGAGATCCTGGTAATTTCGCAGGATACCAGCGCCTATGGTGTGGATTGCAAGTACAGCACTCGGTTCTGGCAGGGGCAGGCGCTGCAGACCCGGTTCCTGGACCTGACCCGCGCCCTCGGCCAGCTGGGTGTCTGGATTCGACTGCACTATGTTTACCCTTACCCGCATGTCGATGACGTGATTCCGCTAATGGCTGACGGCGCCATTCTGCCTTACCTGGATATCCCGATGCAGCACGCGAGCCCGCGTGTCCTGAGGTCAATGAAACGGCCTGGAAATCGAGATCGCATGCTCGAGCGCATTCTGAAATGGCGGGAGATTTGCCCCGAGCTTGTGATCCGTAGCACTTTTATCGTCGGATTTCCGGGAGAGACTGATTCAGAATTTGAAGAATTACTCGACTTTCTCGAAGTTGCGCAGCTCGACCGCGTCGGGTGTTTCACTTATTCCGCGGTCGAGGGTGCAACCGCAAATGCGTTCGCAAACCCTATACCGGAGACGCTGAAACAGGCGCGTTATCACCGCTTCATGCTTAAACAGCAGGCCATCAGCGCGCAAAAATTACAGCAACGCGTTGGTCAACAGATGACCGTGTTGGTGGAATCCAGTGACACACAAGGTTACGTGGGGCGTAGTTACGCCGATGCGCCTGAAATTGACGGGATCGTTAATATTGCCAGCGATAAAAAATTATCCCTGGGAGAATTTTATCGGGTCGAGATTAGCGCCGCCGATGAGTATGATCTTTACGCACTGCCCAGCAAGTAGACCTTATCTCCTTTTACCCTGATTGGCAGGGATTCCAGGCTTTCCCCCGGGCAGGGACCGAAAACACATTCACCGGTATCGATCAAAAAGCGCGCATCATGCACCGCGCACTGGATCAGCGCGCCCTCGATATCGAGGAACTGGTGGTCAACCCAGTCCAGCGGGGAACCGGTATGGGGACAGCTATTACGGTAAGCAAAGCATTCTCCATCCCGTCGTACCACGAAACCCTCAACCTGTTTTCCGGCACAATCGAGCGAAAATCCATAGGAACCGGGATCGGACAAACGTTCCAGTTCGCAAATAAAGACCAAATTTTCCATAATTTTGCTTATAAATCCTCTCTCATTGCCGATAACTATTGAGCCACCCGAACTAAGGCAAGAATCTGAATTCACCCCGGACTACGTAAGGTAAGGGCCAAGGATACTGAATTGATGCTGCATAAGGTCGAACAAAATACCGACTGGAAGTCGAGATATCAAGACGCACTCAAGGATCTTGAGGAGCGCGAGCAGGGGTGGGCGCAAAGCGAGGAACTGCTGCGTAAAGCAATCGACCGTCTGAGTATTGCCGGCCGTGGGCTAGACGCCAGGCTGGACAAACAGCTCAAAGCCATAGAGCAGCTATCACGGAAAAAGCATGACAAAAAGCTTTCCGACGCGCTGGATCAGCTCTCTGACATCGTGGCTTCCCTCGGTAGTCCGAAAGCGAGCACCAAATCGCGTCGTTCTGACCCAATTATGCTGATGCTCGAACTGTTACAGAACATTCATTTTGATGCATCTCAGCGCGGACAATTAAAGGAAATTTGTTCCGATTTACTTAAGTCGGTCGCCAATGGCCACGATAGTGATTCGGTCAGCGTCTACATTCAGAAGCTTTCCGAATTGATCAACGAGAATTTCGATAATATTAACAGCGGCAGTCAATCTTCGAAGGCCGCTGAGGCACCTATCGATCAGTTGATGACATCCCTGCTGGAACGACTTGCGCTGCTTCAGGGCGCAGACAGTAGCGCACAAGAGATCCAGGCCCGGGTCCACGAAGGGATCGATGATGAGCAATGGACCGAAACCTTAAACGATATTGTTAATTCAATTTCGGGTTCGATAAAAAATCTGGAACAGGAAAAGCGTGAACTCGAAAATTTCATAGCCAAGGTTACCGAACAACTCGATGACGTAACCCAGACTCTCGTAGAAGATCAGAAGGACCACGAGTCCAATCACGAAGATGCAAAGTCTCTGCAAAGTTTTGTGCAGGAAGGTATGGAACTAATCCAGAAAAACTTCCAGTCAACCAATGACCTGCAAGAGTTGAAGTCCGGAATATCCAAGAATATTGATGATATTCGTGGTGGCGTTGACGAATTCGCGGATCGCTTTGACGAGCGCCACGACGCAACCGCAGAACGCAACCTTAAGCTTACCGAGCAACTCTCCCAAATGGAGCAGGAGACCCAGGAATTGCAGGTCATGCTGCAGGAAAACCGGACCAAGCTGCTTTATGACGCGTTAACCGGTGTTTATAGTCGTATGGCCTACGACGAGCGTATTCAGCAGGAACTCGCGCGCTGGACTCGCTACGAAACCCCGTTCAGCTATGTCATTCTCGACATCGATTTCTTTAAGCGTATTAACGATACCTACGGGCATAACGCTGGAGACAAGGCATTGAAAATCATCGCGCAGCTGATGACGACATATGTACGCCAATCGGATTATGTTTTTCGTATCGGCGGCGAAGAATTCGTACTGTTACTGACGAACACCGCGCAAGATAATGCCAGCAAACTGGTGGAAAAAATGCGTAAGGGGATCGCCGCCAGCAGTTTTCATTTCAAGGGCGAACCGGTAACCCTGACGCTATCAGCGGGAATTACCGAAACCCGCAACGGCGATCATGTCGAGTCAATTTATGAGCGTGCGGACAAGGCCCTGTACAAGGCCAAGAATTCGGGACGTGATTGCCAGTTCATTGCCGATTAACCGGCCTCGGCGGGTGTCTTCGCAACAATGGTCAATGCATGCAGTTCCCCGGAGACAATTTCATCGTTGACACAGGCATAGACCAACTGGTGGCGTTTTATTGGTGTCAGGCCTGCAAAAGCATCGCTGATGACGTTGGCAACAAACTTGCCCTCGCCGCCACTAACTTCAACCGCAGCGTCGGGCATGCGTGTTGCGATTAACTGCTGAATGTGTTCTGGAGTCATGGATTAACGCATTTAAGTCAAGGCGAATGATTAACAAACTATATTACAAGAGGTGTCCGTAATAACCATGAAAAAATTAATTTTATGCTCAATGATATTGATGTTCTGCATTACCCAGGTAAAAGCCGCCGAGGATGAGGCAAAAGCATCGACAACATCGGCCTATGTTTCGCTAGGCGATCCGATGGTGCTCAACCTGAGCGGCCCCAGGCGACTGACTTTCCTGCAAATCAGCGCCGACGTTTTAGTCAGTGATTCCGATGCCGAAGCAACCATCAAGACGCATGTACCGGCGATTCGACATAGCCTGATCATGCTGCTTAGTGAACAA
>CALJYH010000112.1 GCA_937984095.1 uncultured Gammaproteobacteria bacterium
TTGATGCCCTCGGCGCCAATCCGCATGGCATTGGTGACCGAGCGACGCATCGCCCGACGAAACATCACGCGGCGCTCCAGCTGCGAAGCAACACCCTCGGCTACCAACTGGGCATCCAGCTCTGGTTTACGAATTTCTTCAATATTGATTTTGACATTATTAAGATGTGCCGAAACCAGCGAGGCTACTTCAATACGCAGCCTTTCAATATCTTCGCCTTTCTTGCCGATGATGATGCCTGGACGTGCGGTATGAATCGTTACCGCTACCGATTTGGCCGGACGTGAAATCTGGATACGGCTAATCGCCGCCTGCGCCAGTTTCTTTTTCAGGAATTCACGGATTTTCAAATCTTCCGCGAGAAAATCGGCAAACTGCGTAGTATCCGCATACCATTTCGAGGTCCAGTCGGCGGCAATCCCGAGACGAAACCCTGTTGGATGAACTTTTTGTCCCATGCTGGCCTCTTTAACTGTCCGCAACAGTCACGGTAATGTGACTGGTACGCTTTAAAATTCGATTTCCACGACCCTTGGCACGAGCACGCATGCGTTTCATGGTCGGTCCCTGATCTACATAGATCGACGCAACCTTGAGTTCGTCGATGTCGGCACCATCATTATGCTCGGCGTTTGCAATGGCCGACTCGAGCACCTTGCGCACTAAAGCCGCGGCTTTCTTGTTGCTGAAAGTCAGCAGGGTCAACGCCTTCTCAACCTGCAGTCCACGCACCTGGTCTGCAACCAGGCGGCATTTTTGCGGCGAAATCTTGGCGTGACGATGTTTAGCACTGGTTTCCATGTCCGTTACCTATCTATTTGCTTTCTTGTCGACGATATGGCCGCGGTAGGTTCGCGTCAGCGAAAACTCGCCGAGTTTGTGGCCGACCATATTCTCGTTTATCAATACCGGCACATGCTGCCGCCCGTTATGAATTGCGATGGTCAGACCGACCATCTCGGGCACAATCATGGAACGCCGCGACCAGGTCTTGATCGGACGCTTGTTATTGGTGGCAACCGCTTCAGTCACTTTTTTCATCAGGTGCTGATCGATAAACGGGCCTTTTCTCAGTGAACGTGGCATCTACTATTACCTCTTGTTCCGACGGCGCAGGATAAGATTGTCAGTGCGCTTGTTCGAACGTGTCTTGAATCCCTTGGCCGGCGTGCCCCAGGGTGAAACCGGATGACGACCACCCGAAGTCCGCCCTTCACCACCACCATGCGGGTGATCGACCGGGTTCATCGCCACGCCGCGCACGGTTGGACGAACACCACGCCAACGGGTTGCACCGGCTTTACCCAGTGAACGCAGGCTGTGTTCACCATTACCGACTTCGCCGATTGCGGCACGACAGTCGGCAAGCACTTTACGCATTTCACCCGAACGTAGTCGTAACGTGGCATAAGCGCCTTCACGCGCAACAAATTGCGCGGAAGTGCCGGCCGAGCGCGCCAGTTGGGCGCCCTTGCCCGGCTTAAGCTCGATACAGTGCACGACCGAACCCACCGGGATGCTGCGCAGTGGCAGGCTGTTACCATTCTTGATGCCCGCATCCTCACCAGAACGCAGTTTTGCGCCCTCGGCAACTCCCTTGGGAGCGATAATGTAACGGCGTTCGCCGTCCATGTACTTCAGCAGTGCGATATGTGCACTGCGATTAGGGTCGTATTCGATACGTTCGACGACCGCATCGATTCCATCCTTGTTACGTTTGAAATCGATAACGCGGTAACGCTGCTTGTGACCACCACCGATATGACGTGTAGTGATCCGACCAGCATTGTTACGACCGCCAGTCCTGGATTTCTTTTCGATCAGCCCGGCGAACGGCTTGCCTTTGTGCAAGCCCGGCGTTTTAACCGAGACGACGAAGCGGCGACCCGGAGAGGTTGGTTTTGCTTTAATCAGTGCCATAATGCCTAACCACCTATGGATGCCAGGTCAATTTCGTGACCCTGTTCGAGTGAAACATATGCTTTTTTCCAGTCTGAACGTTTGCCGCGTCGCAGACCCTGTCGCTTGGTTTTGCCTTTCATATTTACCGTCCGCACATTGGCAACTTTGACGTTAAACAATTGTTCGATTGCTTCCTTGATTTCGCCCTTTTTCGCATCGTTCGCGACCTGGAACACCGCCTGATTAGCGGCATCACCCAGCCCGGCTGATTTCTCAGAAATGTGTGGAGTTAATAAAATCTGGAAAATTCTTTCCTGGTTCATGACAAACGCTCCTCGAGTTTCTTCAGCGCCGCCTCGTCGATGACAATCTTTTCCTGTCTTACCAGGCTAACCGGATCGACAATCGCGATATCCATCACCTGGATGTTGGGAATATTGCGTGCCGCCAGGTATACCGCTGAATCGAGCCCGTCGGTCAGCACCAGCGCATCATCGACACCCAGCTCCTGGAGACGCGCCAGCATCTGCTTTGTTTTTGGTTCGGTAACGCCGAGTTTGTCGATCAATATCAGGCGATCCTGACGTACCAGCTCGGACACGAGACTGCGCATGCCGACACGATACATCTTTTTATTCAGTTTTTTGCCGTAATCGCGTGGGGTCGCCGCAAACGTGACACCGCCTGAACGCCAAATCGGGCTGCGAATGGTACCGGCGCGCGCGCGCCCAGTTCCTTTTTGACGCCAGGGTTTGGCGCCGCCGCCCCTGACTTCCGAACGGGTTTTCTGCGCCTTGGTGCCGGCCCGGCCTGATGCCATGTAAGACACGACAAGCTGATGCACCAGCGTTTCATTGAAGCTGGCCGCAAAGGCATCGTCAGATACGGATACCTTTTTCTTCGAATTATGAATCGCGATGTCCATTTTAGTTCTCTATTTCTCTGGCTCTGGAGTGCCGCGTTATTTTTGCTTGGATGCCGGGCGAACAATGACATCGCCAGTTTTCGTACCTGGCACAGCACCCTTGATTAACAGCAGGTTACGTTCGGTATCAACCCTGACGACTTCCAGGTTCTGGGTGGTGGTATTTTCCGCACCCATGTGGCCCGACATCTTCTTGCCTTTGAAAACACGTCCCGGGGTCTGATTTTGTCCGATAGAACCGTTGGCGCGGTGTGAAATCGAGTTACCGTGAGTGGCATCCTGCATGGTGAAGTTGTGACGTTTTACGCCGCCCTGGAAGCCTTTACCTTTCGAAACACCGGAAACGTCAACGATCTGGCCCTGCTCGAAAATGTCAACCTTGACCTCCGAGCCAAGCTCGATTTCATCAACCGAATCGACGCGAAATTCCCAGGCGCCACGTCCAGCCTCGACACCTGCCTTTTTGTAGTGTCCGGCCATCGGCCTGGTCACACGACTGGCACGACGCGTACCGGTTACAACCTGTATCGCAACATAGCCGTCAGTTTCAACTGTTTTGATCTGCGAGACCCGATTGGGCTCAACTTCGATAACCGTTACCGGGATCGAAGCACCATTATCAGAAAAAACTCGGGTCATACCGACTTTTCGTCCTACCAAACCGAGAGACATTGTCAAACCTCAAAAATAATTAGCTGTCGCATTTGATTAATTCATCCGCGAATTTTCAAATGACGAAAAATATAAGCCTTCTATATTTTTCTTTCGTTTTCAATGACTTGCTTGCCATGGAAAACGCCTGTAATTCCCTTTACAGCGGCCGATGTCACAACATCGCCGTATGATTTACTAACCTGCTTTCAAACGCGCGGCCCGATACAGGATATCCGTATCGGGCCGCGAGGGCGCGCACTATACCAGATAAAAATCAGGAAGTTAAGTATTTATCGGCAATATTGGCATCTTTATTGCCTTACCGGAAATTGGGGGTGACCTGTATTCGAAAAACGTGGTCTTTCCCCTTTTATTAATAAATAAGAAGACTTTTCCCGTCATTGCGGCCCGCGAGCCGCAATCCATTTCAAAATCGCCCTTAAAAGCAAAACCGGAAAGCCCCGAGGGCTTTCCGGTCTGGATTCACAGGCGATTTCGATGGATGCCGGCTCGTAGGCCGGCATGACGAAAAACCAGGTCA
>CALJYH010000113.1 GCA_937984095.1 uncultured Gammaproteobacteria bacterium
CGAATTTCACCAGGCACTTAAAGCCGGGGTCTCGATTCTTCAACCGGATATCGGGCGCAGCGGTGGGGTCTGGGAAACCAAGAAAATTGCGGTCCTGGCGGAATTGTTTAATGCCCAGATCGCACCGCATATTTACTGTGGTCCGATCGCGCACGCCGCAGCAGCCCAGGTTGCGTTCAGCTGCCCGAATTTTCTGATCCTGGAGACTATCCAGACCGAGTTCCATGATGCAATTCTGAATAAGCCGTTGGCCTGGGAAGCGGGTTATATGCCGGCGCCGGGTGAGCCTGGACTCGGTATCACGCTCAATGAAACGGTGGTCGAATCTCATCCCTATAATTCCGGGGGGCGCCTGCACCTCGACATGTGCCAGGTTGCTCTTGACTCCAATAACCAGAAAATAATTACCGAGCTCGAATAATGCTGACGCGGCCTACCGAATTAAACCTGTCCAACTGGCGTCAGCCGGGCAACAATCGCTGGGCATTTCATCATGTGCGCGAAATCATCCCGAGCGAGAAGATTGCCTGCGGTGAGCGTGTTAATGCATTTGATAAATCAATTGCCAGTAGCATAGCCGGGTTATCGGTTGCCGGGCCCGGCGGCGCAGACTGGTCACTGCAACGCTGGCTCGAAGAGTCCAATAGCGATGCGTTGCTGGTCGCTCATCGCGGCGAACTCGTGCACGAGTGGTATATCGATGCAGATATGGAAACCTGTCCACATATTGTGTTTTCGGTGAGCAAGTCGATCACCGCGACACTTGCCGGGGTTCTGGTTGATCAGGGATTGCTGGATCCGACCAAACCAGTTGTCGACTACATTCCCGAACTGGCAGATTCGGGCTACCGAGACGCTTGCCTGCAGCAGGTGCTCGATATGGTCGTTAATATCGATTTTAACGAAGATTACCTGGCCACTTCGGGCAAGTTTCTCGAATATCGCACCGCGACCGCCTGGCATCCCTGCGAGGTCGATGAGATCGATCAGAACCTGCACGATTTCCTGTGTTCGATCGAGCGTGCCGACGGGGAACATGGCCAGGTCTGGCAGTACAAATCGCCCAATTCGGATTTGCTCGGCTGGATTCTCGAACGTGCTAGCGGTGAACGCCTGGCGAGCTTGATGTCAAGATACCTTTGGCAACCCATGGGCGCGGAAGCGGATGCCTATATCACCGTGGATCGAAAGGGTGCCGCGCGTACCGCGGGGGGAATTTGTGTTTTGCCAAGAGACCTGTTGCGCTTCGGCGAGCTGGTGCGTAATCGTGGGTTTGCCAATGGGCGACAGGTGATACCCGAGTGGTGGATTGAAGACTGTAGCGAGGCCGGCAGCCGTGAGGCCTGGGAGCGTGGAGAGTCTTCCAAGGAGGTCCCTGCAGGACAATATCGCAACAAATGGTACCAGACCGGGAACGAGCATCGCACCATGCTCGCGATCGGCATTCATAGCCAGTGGATATACATCAACCCGGTGACCGAGGTCACCATTGTCAAACTGTCGTCCCAGGATGAGCCGCTCAAGCCCGAACTGGATGCAACTAACCTGCAAATGTTCGGCAATATCAGCGCCAGGTTAAACCGATAGTTTTTTTAATGAGACTTTCACTTGCCCACGGGTCGTAGCGATTTAGTACCCAGCATCGCCATCGCGTTTGGCGCAGCGTTCTGGGGTCTTTACTGGATTCCGATTCGCGGCATTGAACAAGCCGGGGTGCATGCCTTCTGGACTGGCCCGGTTATTTTTGGTTCCAGTACCTTGCTGTTTCTTCCGCTGATACTGACCCGGATACACAATTATGCCGCCCACTGGCGTCATATATTGCTGCCTGGCCTGCTGACTGGATTTGCCTTTGCGCTTTATATCGCGAGCCTCAATTTGACCGATGTCGTGCGTGCGATCCTGCTGTTTTACATGAGCCCGCT
Organism: uncultured Gammaproteobacteria bacterium; assembly: GCA_937984095.1. Lineage (GTDB taxonomy): Bacteria > Pseudomonadota > Gammaproteobacteria. The sequence continues at coordinate 1,926 of CALJYH010000113.1, forward strand.
GTGGAGCACGTTACTTGGGATACTGTTGTTGAAAGAACGACTTACGGGAAACCGGGTGGTAGCGCTGTTGCTTGCATTTAGCGGGCTGTATATCGTGCTGGTAGTCGAAGGCGGATTACCGATTCCGCGCAACAACGGCGATTGGTTTGCGCTGACATCAGGGCTGTGCTGGGCGATCGGCTCGGTGAAGTTGTTCCAGGATGGCGCTCAAATGATCCTCGAGAAGGTAACGATGTTTGTTGTTTTCGCGCTGCTAATGTCACTACTACTGGTTTTCTGGCAGCAGGGGAATCTTGCAGGCATGCCGGATATTACTACGCTGGAAACGGGCTGGTACTGGATTTTGATTGTCGCGGCGGGGATGCTGCCGATCACCTACCTGACCATATGGCCGGCGACCGTGTTAAGCCCCGGACGCGTCGGTATGCTGCTCATGGTCGAAGTGCTGGTCGGCGTGGCCTCTGCCGCGCTATTGACCGATGAAGTGTTTGGCTTACGTGAATTTACCGGCGCCACGTTAATCGTTGCGGCAGCTGTCGTCGAGGTCCTGCGCCAACAAAAGTTTGACAAATCAGGTATAGTATCCAACCACACGCCACCTTGAGGGAAGGGTTATGCATCGCAAAAAATACCCGGCAACGAAAGACCGTCGTGATATCGGAAGCGTTGACTTTGCCATCGAAAAAATGATGGCAGCACGCGAAGCTAGCTCTAGCTGTGTCGGTGTCGAGGCATTGCTTGAAATCGATTCGAAATCAATCAAGAAAGCTGTCAAAAGGAGAGGCAAATAATCTGCAGCAAATGCGCGCCAACAGATTAATTATTTAACAGGAGTGAGCAAGAGCTCTGTTGCCGGCTTCGTTCTGCCGCAGTAACGGAATTTTTTCAGGGTGGGATAGTCGAAATCAAAAGTACCAGGTGAAACGGTTGAACACGATGGACGTTAATAAAATAAAACAAGCGCTATTGATATTCTGTCTGGTCTCACTGGCCTCGGTCAATCAGGCCTATGCGGACTGCAATGATAAAAGGGCCCCCGGGGTTGATTGGAGTGGATGCAAGAAAACCCACAAAATGCTCGATGATACGAACTTTTCCGGCAGCCAGTTCGACGACGCCAATCTTGAATATAGTTCGCTTGATGAAAGTAACTTTAACGGCGCCAGCCTGGTTAAAACCGATCTCACTCGAACCACCGCTACCCGCGCTCAATTTTATAAATCCAATTTATCCAAGGCGAATGGATATCGAGCGAACTTCGATCACGCAAAACTGCAAGACTCAAACCTGACGAAATCGGAGTTCTCGCGCGCCAGTTTCAAAAAAGCTGAACTCTCCGATATTGACTGGTCCAAGTCAGAGTTGGGTCGAGTAGATTTCACCGGGGCGCGCCTGACGAACGTCAGTTTCGAATTTTCCAATCTCTCGAGAGCAAAGTTTCAGGACGCTCGATTAGATAACGTCAATTTTAAGGGTGCGTATACCTATCGGACCCGATTTGAAGATGTTGACTTGCAAAAGGCTGTCAACTTACACCAGTTGCATCTTAAATTCGCCTGTGGCAATGACAACACTCGTCTGCCGGAGGGTCTGGAGAAACCCGAAAGTTGGCCCTGTTCAGAATAGTTGCAATAATAGAAGTTTAGCCTCGATTGTCTGGCGTCATTAGCGCTCTAAGTTGGCTACGGCAAGATAAAGCAATATCTGCAGATCATGCAGGGAGGACGAAAGATGGGACACTTATTCCAGAGTATTCTCGATACTATCGGAAATACACCCGCGGTTAAGATCAATAACCTGGGACCCAAAAACGTCAATCTTTACGTCAAGATCGAGTCCTTCAACCCGATGGGCTCGGTTAAAGATCGCCTGGCGTTGGGGGTGATCGAAGATGCCGAACGCCGTGGTGTCCTTAAACCGGGGCAGACCGTAGTCGAGGCTACCAGTGGCAATACCGGTATCGGTCTGGCGATGGTGTGCGCGCAAAAAGGCTATCCGCTGGTGATCGTGATGGCGGAAAACTTCAGCATCGAAAGACGTCGCATGATTCGCTTCCTCGGGGCGAAGGTCATATTGACCCCGGCTTCGGACATGGGCACAGGCATGATCGCCAAGGTTAATGAGCTGGTCGAAACCCATGGCTGGTGGCAGCCGAGCCAGTTCGATAACCCTGCCAATGCCGAGATGCACGAACGCACTACCGCGGTCGAGATTCTCGACGATTTCGCCGAAATCGGGCTCGACTACTGGGTCACCGGTTTCGGCACCAGTGGTACGCTCGGGGGTGTCTCACGGGCGTTGAGACAGCAGAGTCCTGACACAAAAATTATGGTTTGCGAGCCGGATAACTCGCAGATTCTCGGCAGCGGCATCAGCCAGCAGCGAAATCCTGATGGTACCTACCAGACCCATCCCAATTTCAGGCCCCACTTGATGCAGGGCTGGTCCCCGAATTTCATTCCAAGGTTTGCCGAAGAGGCCATGGAGGCAAAAAATATCGACAAGCTGATACCCATCAACGGTAATTTTGCAATCCAGTGCACGATGGATTTGGCGCAAAAGGAAGGCATCTTCGTCGGCACCAGCTCCGGGGCAACCTTTGCCGGTGCGCTGCAGGTTGCCGAAACCGCGCCCGCAGGATCGAACATCCTGTGCATGCTGCCGGATACCGGCGAACGTTACCTCTCGACCCCGCTATTTGAAAGCATTGTGGAAGACATGAATGCCGATGAAATAGATATTTCGCGTTCCACGCCAGGCTATCGTTTCGACGTCAGCACTGCCCCGGTAGATGAACCAGCAGAACCCGAAGCGCCAGGTGAGCTGGACTCGGGGGCGCTGGCCGAAGTCGCATCAATCCTGGAACAGAATCAGGACCAGGTGCTCATGTTCTCGCTGGAATGGTGTGAATTTTGCTGGTCGGTACGCAAAATGTTGAGCGCCTGCGATATTCCTTATGTCACCGTCGATCTCGATTCGGTTGCGTTCCAGGAGAATGACCGTGGCGGGAAAATCCTGGCGGTGTTAAATCAGCAGAATGACTGGCCCACGATACCGCAGATCTATGTGGGTGGGGAATTTGTCGGCGGGGCGACGGACCTGTTTGATATTGGAAAAGCAGGAGAATTGCAGCCCAAACTCGCAGCGCGCAATATTCCCTACAATGAAACCATCAATCGCGATCCTTATAGCTTTCTGCCGGCCTGGTTACACCCTCGATAGTATCCGCATGCTTTAAAGCGTGATCGGGAAGCCCATTTTTTGCACGATGGCTACCCAGAGTTTGCGCCAACCCCCTTTTTCATCGAGGGTATCGAGCGCGTACATGGTAATTTTTGCGCCAATCCAGCGAAACGGCTCCGGCGGGATGTAGTTGGGCATGGTGCGTGCAAATTGCATCCGGGTTTCAGGGATATCGAGCTGGTCCAGAATTGCGAGCCCAATCCTTGCGCCAAAGCGCGATGCAGTGACACCGAAACCCGAGTAACCCCCTGCGAACACCATGTCGCCGTCGTGATACTTCTGGTAGTGCACTGCCATGCGCGTGGTCAGCCCGATCGGTCCGCTCCAGGCGTGTGAAAATTTAATTTCATCGGCAAGTTGAGGGAAGGTGCGGTAAAAAGACTGCACCAGTCGAATAAATGGCTGTGGGGTTCTATCGAGTGCAGGATCGGTGTCATTGCCATAAAAATAATCCAGCCGCCCGCCGAACAGGATTCGGTTGTCCGCGGTTAGGCGCATGTAGTTAAGCTGGGTACGGGTATCGTAAATACCCTGGCGATGTTGCCATCCGACTTTTTGCCTCTGTTCCTCGGTGAGCGGTTCGGTAACGACAAT
>CALJYH010000114.1 GCA_937984095.1 uncultured Gammaproteobacteria bacterium
CCGCCGGCAATGCCGCCGGCAATTACCCACCACCATTCCTGCATGAATTCGGACAGGTCGATTACAAATCGAGTCAGTGCCGGTAAATCGGCGCCAAACGAGTCGAACAGTTCCTCGAATTGGGGCACCACGAATAACAGCAGGATTACGGTGACGACAAAGGCAACCACCAGTACCGCGATCGGATAAAACAGCGCTTTTTTAACCTTGGCCTTGAGCGCCTCGGTCTTCTCCTTGTAGGTCGCCAGTTTGTCGAGCATGGTTTCCAGCGCACCGGATTGCTCGCCTGCATTGATGAGGTTTATAAAAAGCTGGTCAAAATAAAGCGGATGTTTTGTCAGCGCTTCGGCCAACGAGACACCACCCTCGACTTCGGTCTTGATTTCCAGGATCAGTTTCTGCATCGTTTGCTTTTCGTGGCCCTGGCCGATGATTTCGAAAGACTGTACCAACGGCACCCCGGCCTGCATCATGGTCGCCATCTGGCGCGCAAAAATCGCGATATCGGCAGGCTCGGGCTTTTTCGCACCACCGAATAATGGCTGTGGCTTTTTCTTGACCCTGAGCGGATTGACCCCCTGTTTACGCAGTTCACTCTTGGCGAGGGTATCACTGAGCGCGAAAATTTCACCCTTCACCTTGGTACCGGCACGGTTGGTGCCTTCGTAAGTGAATTCGACTTTTTCTGCGGTTTTAGCTTTTGCTGCCATTGCTTAGTCCTTTGTTACCCGGTTTGCTTCTTCGAGGCTGAGTAAGCCCTGCATAACTTTCTTGAGTGCGGAGCGACGCAGGTCGTCAATACCTTCTTTGCGAGCCTGGTCGGCCAGATCGATTGAATTGGCGCCGCCCATGATCAGACGCCCCATTTCCTCGGAAACGGCCATGACCTGGTAAATGCCGACTCGACCCTTGTAGCCGCCGGTGCACTTATCACAGCCCACGGCCTTGTATATTTTGATACCTTCCGCCAAATCTGCCTTGGTAAAACCTTCACTCACCAGAACTTCTTGCGGCAGGTCATCCAGTGTTTTGCAATCTTCACACAGGCGCCTGCCGAGACGCTGGGCGATGATCAGGTTGACCGAGGTGGCGATGTTAAATGCCGGCACGCCCATGTTCATCAGTCGAGTCAGGGTTTGCGGCGCATCGTTGGTATGCAATGTCGACATGACCAGGTGACCGGTTTGCGCCGCCTTGATCGCGATACTGGCGGTTTCAAGATCACGAATCTCACCGACCATGATGATGTCGGGATCCTGGCGCAGGAACGCCTTCAAAGCTTCGGCGAAGGTCAACCCAACCTTGTCGTTGACATTAACCTGGTTGATTCCCTCGAGGTTGATTTCCGCGGGATCTTCGGCGGTCGATATGTTGGTTTCCGGAACGTTCAGGATATTAAGACCCGTGTACAGTGACACTGTCTTACCGCTACCAGTGGGACCCGTTACCAGGATCATGCCGTAGGGATTGGCCAGCGCATCCATATAGAGCTGTTTTTGTTCCGGTTCGTAACCGAGTGCATCGATGCCGAGCTGGGCGCTCGACGGATCGAGGATGCGCAGCACGACCTTTTCGCCGAACAGGGTGGGGCAGGTGTTGACACGGAAGTCGATGGCGCGTTTCTTCGATAGCTTGAGCTTGATGCGGCCGTCCTGGGGCACGCGGCGCTCGGAGATATCCATCCGCGACATAACCTTGACGCGGGCGGTTAACTTGGCGGCAAGATTGATCGGTGGCGAGGCGACCTCGGAAAGTATGCCGTCGATACGGTAGCGCACGCGGTAGCGTTTTTCATAGGGCTCGAAGTGTATGTCCGAGGCCCCCTTGTTGATCGCATCGACCAGAATCTTGTTGACGTACTTGACGACCGGTGCATCTTCGGCGTCGGCGGCGTTGGCCGTTTGCTGTTCCTCTTCCTCGCCGCCGATATCGAGGTCTCCGAGATCGTCGTCGAGCATATCGTCCATCCCGGTATCCATCGAGCTGACTGCTTTTTCGATGAATTCGGCGAGCTGGTCTTCCTGCACCAGCACGGCTTCGGTCGAGAGGCCGGTGGCGAACTTGAATTCGTCCATCGCCTGGGTATTGGTTGGGCTCGAGATCGCTATGAACAAACGGTTACCGCGCTTGAACAACGGCACCGCATTAAGCTTGAGAATCAGCTTTTCCTCGACCAGGTTGAAGGCGGCTAATTCGGCATCCATAACCGACAGATCGAACACCGGTAAGCCGAATTCGTGCGCGGAAATCATCGCGACCACAGTCGCCGGGACGAGTTTATTCGTAACCAGGTAGGTGCTTAACGGAATACTTTCCTTGTTTGCATTTTCGACTGCCTCGAGCGCGCTCGCTTCGTCGAGGTGGTTATCGAGAACCAGCTTACGCGCGATGCCGGTCAAATTCATGTTGGTTGCAGCCATAAGCAGTCTTTATTATCGAGATTCGGATTGTTTGACCAAACTCAAAGTATATTATAGTTTCGCGGTATTATTGAGATATCTGTCTACTAATTAAAGCACAATAATGCCCAAAGTCGATAAATTTCACGATTGAACGATTTCTTATGAAATCAGACGTTTATTGAGCACGGTTAAATCAGTTTATTAATAATATTTTTTAGCTTATCGGCCCTGCGCGAGGCTTGCGTGACCCAGGTCCCGGGGGCCGGGATTCACAGTTAATCTGTAGCCGTAACGAGTTAGCAGAATCCTGAACAAGTGAAGTTAGTTGATCTGGAAGGTCGAACTTGTGTTCTATTTAGCCTGGAGCGCTAAAAATTACCTGACACAACTGTCAACATTTGACAAAAATGTCAAATATTTGCCCCCCGTCAAACGCAATAAAATCATCCAGGAATTCAAAAAAACATCATAACTAGTTGAATTTTATAAAGTTACCTGGATTGATAGGGAATTGGCACGGCAACTGCATAGTTTAAACCATGATTCGGCTGTTCCGTTTCAGTCTGGCTTCGGCCAAATAAAAATTTTTTAATGAGGAATTTAACATGAAAAAAGTACAATCTGGTTTTACATTGATTGAATTAATGATCGTAGTTGCGATCATCGGTATTCTGGCCGCCGTAGCACTGCCGGCCTATCAGGATTACACCATCCGCGCCAAGGTTTCAGAAGGTGTGCTTGCCGCCAGCGCGATCAAAGTTGGCGTAGCCGAATCATTCGCTGACGCTGCCTTGGTTGGTGTCGCCGATTTTTGTAACGGTTTACCAAATAACACGACCGACAAAATTAACAGTGCTACCTGTGCCCCTGCTACAGGAGTAATTACGATTCAGATGACTGGTATTACTCAGCTGGCCGCTGGCGAGCAGGACGTGGCGTTCGCCCCGCTCATTGGCGGTGCCGCACTGACTGCTACCGCACAGGGCAGTATCACATGGGACTGCTCAACAGCAGCTACCACCGTCCTCGATCAATATCTGCCGGGTGAATGTAGATAATTTCGTCAAACCTCATTTAGTTCGCTAAATGAACCAGGAGGGGGCGAGACCCGAAAGTCTCGCCCCCTTTTTTTTCACTTGAATTCGTGACGAGTTATGGTCAAGTCTGGTATTTGAGCCACTGAATCTAGCGACGAACAGGGAATTGGAAGTGGATGATTAACTGAAACGTCAGGATATGAAGGCTTTTTACGGCATTTGTCAGATCCTGTCATCAATTACGCTCTAGACCCTCACCTGTTCAGTTTCAGCTTGTCGATACGGTAACGCAGTTGACGCAAGGTTATACCGAGCACGCGTGCAGTGGCTGACTGGTTCCAGCGATTATCCTCGAGCGCACTGATAATCTGCTCTTTCTCCAGGTTTTGGGTCATTTCACCGAGGCTGGCAGGTTTTTCGTCGTTAGCGCCGTTCAGCTCCGGCAGTTGCAGATCATCGGCCTCGATCGATTCGTTTTCGCACAATGCCAGCGCGCGTTCCAGAATGTTCTCCAGCTCGCGCACGTTACCCGGAAAAGCGTAGTTTCCAAGGGCCGTTAAGGCCTGCTCGCTGATCGAAACGCTGGCTGCATTTTCGTAGTTATGCTTCTCGATCAGGTAGTCAGCCAGTTGCGGGATATCCTTGGCGCGCTCGGACAGG
>CALJYH010000115.1 GCA_937984095.1 uncultured Gammaproteobacteria bacterium
GATCCATTTGTTGAAACAGGTGGATTCGAGATACGTTTGCAGATCAGGGTGAGCGACGATTATGACTGGCATTCGGGGCAGTAGTAGCTCGAGCGTTGTCCTTGAACCAGGTGCTTTATGGGCTGGCCGCAAACCTTGCACTCGCCCTTGTTGGCATAGACCTGCAGTTCATGCCGGAAGTACCCCGGTTTGCCGTCTACCTGGGTAAAGTCCTGCAACGTGGTGCCACCCTGCGCGATGGCGGCTGACAGGGTATCACGCACCGCGTTGACCAGTTTTTCGAGCCGGGGCTTGCTGATGCGTCGCGCCGCACGCGCAGGACGTATACCGGCGAGGAACAACGCCTCGCTTGCATAGATGTTACCAACACCGACCACGATATGACTGTTCATCAAAACCATTTTTATAGCCGCACTGCGTTTACGGCAGCATTGATATAGATAGTCGGCGTTAAATTCCTCGCCCAGGGGTTCCGGGCCCAGTTGTCGCAATAGCCGATGCTGTAATGGATCCTCGTCGCAATAGAGCAGGGCGCCGAAGCGACGTGGGTCGCGAAACTTCAAGGCCTGCCCATTGCCGAGCTGCAACTCGACATGTTCGTGGTTTTCGGCGGCTGCGCCGATGGGTAAAATACGCATGCTGCCCGACATCCCCAGGTGCCAGATCAGGTTCCCCTGATCGAGATGCATTAATAGATATTTACCGCGTCTTGATACATCGCGTATGTGTCGGCCTTTCAGGTTTGATACCTCCGCACTGATTGGCCAGCGCAGCCGGGTCTCGCGCAATATTACCCGTTCTATTTTTTGCTCGCGCACATGAGCCTGGATGCCGCGGCGGGTAGTTTCGACTTCGGGAAGTTCGGGCATGATGGCGATCTACTGTTCGTGGAATACCCAGGCCAGCGCGACGCCACCTATCCAGGATTCAGTATCGGAAACCAGCGGGCTATCCTCGATTTCGGAGTCACGCAGGCTGTCATAACGGACAAATCCACCCAACCAGTAGCGGCCAATACGCTTGCTAAAGGTGAATTCGCTGCGAAAACCGCTGAAACCACCATCGGCGCTATAGGCCGGACGTTCACTGGTAGCGTCCGCGCTGTCAACCGAGTATAAATAGGCATGGTGATCCTCGCTGGCATACAGTGGTCCGAAATTTAATCGCAATTTCCATTCACCCAGCCGGATCGCCGGTTTGCGCCAGGAAAGGCGTGGCTGGAAAATCCAGCCAATATTTTCCAGTTCGCCATCCACGGTATATGCGTAACGGAGTGGCAGATCAATCCACCAGGCGCTGTCTTGCAAGCGGTAAAAGCGGTAGTTGATCGCCGGCCCAATTTCGATAATTGCTTCAAGCTCGTCCATGCCCTCGCGTTCGGGCGTGTCATCATCGGCTGGCAGTGAAAGATTGCCACTTAAAGTTAGCAACAGGTCTTCTGATTCGAAAATAACGCCTTGCGCGCCTTCGTCGACGCGCAGGCGTTCACCGCGATACTTGATATAAGGCACTGGCAGTAGATAGGTCGAGGTTTCGCTTGAGCCCCGGTAATCGGGCGCGCTCAATGCGAATAGTCCGGCGCCAAGCTCCAGACGTGGCAACGGCCCCTGGGCAATGGCACTGCTGGTGAGCAGCAACAGGACCAGGCTAACCGGAAATCTCATCTGCGCGCAATGAAATCAGTTGATAATAGAGCTCCCCTGGAAAATGGTATTGCAGCCCGATCTGCGGATTCGAGATTATGATTTCCGGATCGATCGACATCACGAAAAACTCCTGGTTCTGGCCATCCGCCAACAGAACCCTGATTTTTTGCTGGGGTATTTTATTGGCAGAAAAGAGCTTTACGCGTGATGCCTCGAGGTTTTGCCAGTTCTCGACCAGTGTTGTGATTTGGTCCTGCGCGAAGCCATCGGCACCGTTCAACTGCCAGGTATTGTTATCGTCACGGCTGATCTCGAATTCGGGCATTTTAAGGGCGCTTAACTCGTTTGTTCGCGGCAACAGGCGCCGATCGACCATAGCTGTCAAACCCTGGGTAATAAATGGCAGGTGTTGATCGGGTAACAGAAAAACCGTGGAACCGACCATGGTGTAGCGTCTTGCGCCGATATTGTTGGTTGCACCGAACAACACCTCGGTATTATTTAAGCGCAGCATGGCTTTAGGGAACTTTAATCCGAGTGTTGCCAGGTCGATTTCATTTGCAGCCAGGCGTGAATCCGTCTCAACAGAGGCAATCCCAAGCAAACGTTCGACATTGACGTCGTTAGCGGGCCAGCGAATCGGAGATTCAAGCATCCAGCCACCGCTATCTCGTTTAAGCGCCAGAACTGTATCGGCCGTTTGAATCTCCACCGACTCGATGTTTTCGGGTTTGAGCCCGGTGATGTGCTGCTGCGGCTGATATCCTGTCTGCACATCGAACCGATTACCGACGTAGGTGAATATCACGATCAGTACGACGAGAACGTAGTTGATAATCCAGCGCCGTGAGAACATTAACGCTTACGCCGTTTAAGCCAGATTCGCAAGCCACTGGCCAGTAATCCAAACGGCAGTAGCAACAGAAAAATTAATGCTATCGTCAGTAGTTCGGGTTGCGATAACTCGAGACGAGTATCTGGAGCGGGCCGGGGATTGATCGCAATCAACTTATCGTCGTGGCTTAACCAGTTGATCAGATTGAGCCCGATATCGAGGTTACTGCCGTTGCCAAGATAGCGATTCGATACGAAGTCTGCATCACCGATGATTACCGCTCGTTGTTCGAATAATTCACCATCGTCGCCCTCGAGACTGCGTGCCAGTGTCAGGCCGATATTCAGTGGCCCGGAACTCTCGTCCTCGTCGTCACCTTTAAATATTTCACCGCGCAGTTCACCGGTCTCGTTCCAGCTGCGCTCGTCGCTTTGCAAAAAGACCTGTAGTTGCCAACGCTCGTCACCGCTGAACTCGAGTGCCTGCGCCTGTGGAAACAGTGACAGGCTGCTCAGGTTTTGTGTAATTGGATGACGCGGATATTCTCCAACCAGGGCGAAGTCGACCCGATCCAGACCCATTAGCTGGCTATTCGGGTCGACGATGATGCCGGGTAAAAATTCGATGGGGAGCTGGTCTTCGAGTAACTCGAGCCCATCGCTTGCTTGCTCGGGATCAGCGAGCCACAGAAGGTTACCACCCCGTTCGAGGAATTCGCGCAATATCTCTATTTCACCGGGTAGCATTGGCACTTTGGGGCTGGCAAGGATTAGCACATCGGTGTTGTCGGGAATACTGCTGGATTGCACCAGGTTCAAATTTTCGATGCTGTACCCCTTGCTCGCCAGTTCCGTCGCAAGCAGGCTGTAATCATGGTTGGCTTCGCGATAGGGGTGGCGTTCG
>CALJYH010000116.1 GCA_937984095.1 uncultured Gammaproteobacteria bacterium
GGGCATCGAAACCGTGCTGATCGGTCACAGGGGGCATCCCGAAGTCGAGGGCACCATGGGTCAGTACGACCGTGCCAATGGCGGTGAGATTTACCTGGTCGAATCTGCTGAAGACGTGCGCAAACTAAAGGTGCAAAATCCGCATGGGTTGCGTTTCGTCACGCAGACGACGTTATCCAAGGACGACACTGCGATCGTTATCGATTGTCTGCGCGAGACTTTCCCCGATATCCAGGGACCGAAAAAGGATGATATCTGCTATGCCACCCAAAATCGCCAGGATGCAGTCAAGCAACTCGCCGAGCACTGCGACCTGATCCTGGTGGTCGGCTCCAGAAATAGTTCCAACTCGAATCGATTGCGAGAAATCGCCAGCAATAAACAGATCGAGGGTTACCTGATCGACAGTGAAGATGACATCAAGCCCGAGTGGCTTACAAATAAAGCCTGCGTCGGTGTAACAGCGGGTGCGTCCGCACCTGAACTACTGGTACAGAATGTTGTCAATTTTTTACAGCGACATGGCGCTGGTAATGCATCTTCACTTGGATTTACCGAAGATGTCATTTTCCCGCTGCCGAAGCCCCTGAGATAAACAGACCAGTTTAATGAGGACTCGATGAGCCAAATTTACCATCGCTGCCTGACGGTCGCCTGCATAATAATGCTGGGCGGCTGCGGCATGATTGATTATGCCTACAAAAAGGCACCGGCGTATGTCGCCAGCGAATTTGACGAGGCTTTCGACCTGAGTGAGTCACAGATCAGTCAGCTTGATTCACGTCTGGACCAATTTTTTACCTGGCACCGCCAGCAGGAACTCGGGCGCTATCAACAGTTACTCGAACAGGCCGCCCTGTCTGCCGCCGATGGCATCACCGCGGCTGAATTCTTAAAGCTGAACAACGATGTACGCCTCGCCTGGCGGCGCTCGCTGGCGAAGGCGATCGACAACCTGGGAGACCTCGTGGTAACCCTCGGCCAGCAACAGATCGAACACTATCAGCGCTATCATCTAGAAAGCGCCGAGGAGTACGAAGAGTACCTGCAGAAGTCAGACCAACAGCGCGAGATCTATCGCGTCCGTCGCGGTATCGATCGTCTCGAAATCTGGTTCGGCGATTTTACACTTGATCAGGAAGATAAGATCATGGCCAGGTTGCAGCAATTACCTGACTTTTACGAACCCTGGATCGCCTTCCGGGAAGCACGTCAGCAGGCATTGGTCAACGCCTTGAATAATGCCACCGATGCAGGATTGACCCGTCAGCAGCTCAAGACCATTCTGCTCGATCCGTCGACCGAGTATGCGCGCGCTTTCGAACCAGCTCGTCAGTCCTACTGGCAGGCTTATGCAGCGGCAATCGAAGACATCGGCTCCTGGCTTACAAAGGCACAAAAGCAAAGAGTCGTAGAGAAATTGCAAAAATACGCCCGTGTTGCCGCACGCCTGACTGATTCCGGTTAACGCTCGCGCAATCCCTGCCAGCAGCGCTGGTTACGATGCAAACCCCGTATTCCAGTCGGCCAGGTGACATATTGCTCTCCTCCATTAACATGATCGATATTTGTCAAAGCCTGCACTAGCGAAAGCCAATCCGCTAATTTAGAACGGAATCTCACCGGTGGTGAAAAAAAAGTCTTCATTCATTTGATCCGAGACTACCAGCCGATCAATACAAAATTCCACGCGACGACATTAAACCAGTGTGTACTAAATCACTCGCTACAACAAAACTGTTTCATATCAACTATACAGAGTACCAGTAATGGCAATATTGTCTGTCCAGGTAGATGGAGAAATACCAAACCAGATTTGATTTAGCTGGGAGTAATGCCTCGGAGAAGCGATGATTGATGTAAAACGCAGTTTGAAACGGGTTATTGAAGACCCTCACTTCAGCCGCAGGGAGAGGCATTTGGCTAAATCATCGCTTGAGCTAATCGAAGAACTTGAGAGCCGGGAGGCCTACCATTGGACCGAAATGGCGAGGTTTGCCCTGTTAACCGAGATTCGAACCAGGGTAATAGGTTCGCAAGCAGCCACCAAGATTGACAGCTTTCTGAAAAGACACAGAATTAAAAGACCGTGACATGCCCCCTTGTCACGTTGCATATCCCAGTTCGACAGGTCCCCCTGCGTCAGCCATCGCGCCTGAATTTGCCGGTTTCCAGGTAATGAATAACTTGCTCGATGACCCTGCTGTTGCGCATCATGAAGGTATGCGTTACCTCCATTTCGAGATGATCTTTCATACCTTCAAGCTTGGTATTTTCAACCGAAACTCTGCCATCATCGGGTCCGGGAATCATGCGCGACATGAAGAGATCGATACTTTTAGTGCCTGCAATTATGCCAAGATCGAAATCGGCGTGCCCCAATTTATTGGGAACACTGGTGGCGCCAGTTCCAAGCTCAAGACCTGCGTCACCGTGAACGAAGTGGAACCCCGGGAAATCGCGCAACTTATCGACAATCTCGCTGCCTTTGTTTGGGGGACCGAGCATAACCACGCGCCCGAGGTTTTCGATGTTATGGTGTTTAAGGTATTGCCTGACCAGGATCCCACCCATGGAATGGGTTACGAAGTTTACCCGGTGACCAGGAGGACACTCCGCTAAGGCCGAACCAATCGCTTCCTCGGCCAGTGCCGCGATATTTTTACGAGTTGACCGGTAACTAATGTTCTGTACGAAGTGATTCCGCTTTAGCAGTGCCTGCTCAAGCTTCTTCATCGATCGGTCTGAGCGCAACAGACCGTGAAGCAGGATGACGCTATCGACCTGGGGAGACATCTAAAATCCGGCAGCTGTAGTAAAAGGGCCGGGTTTAACCCTCGATCTCGTCGGTGTCGACCTGTCCCGACATCTTGCGCCGCACATGTGACCAGGACATACCGACCGCGAGGACACCGGTCAGTACGAACAGCACGACCCACTGGATAACGACCGTATCATCGAGCGCGAAAAAACCCCACTCGATAAACAACCAGATCAGGATTCCAAAAAAGGCAACCGCAAGCGTCGTGCCGATGGGACCAAGCGAATTCCAGGTCGCCCGCAGGAACACGACCCAACCGATCAACAGCACGATGCCGGTCGCGGCCTTGTAGACGATTGCAATATCTGATTGCAGCCAGCCAACCCAGGAATAGCCGCTCGGGTTGTAGGTCAGAAACACGAGTGCGAGCGCAAACAGAAACCGCAGAAAAAAACTGCCAATGGAGAAATCGTTTCGAGCCATGTCGTTACCGGGGAGTCCAAAAAAACGCTATGGTAACAGACAAATTCGCCGCGGCTAATATTTCGCTCGATGCAACAACCTGTCTGATAATCTGGCAAGGCGTTGAAGCTGGTCGACCTTGCTGAGTTCCTAACTATCCTGATTAAGGGCCTTGATCTGGGCACGCCGATCCACCGCCCAGGCATATTGTTCAGGCCACATACGATAATCGGGATCGACTCCGAGCGTCTCGGCCGCATGTAGCGGCCAGAACGGATCATGCATGATCTCCCGACCCAGTGCCACCAGGTCGGCACCGCCGCTTTGTAGAATTTCCTCAGCCTGGTGCGGATCGATTATGACACCCACTGCCATCGATTTTATGTTGGTCTCCGCGCGCAGTCGACGTGAAAACGGCACCTGGAATCCCGGCGTGCGTGCCGAGTCAGTCGTTAGCGGCTTGCCGGTATCGTCGCTGCGAAAACGCGGTGCCCCGCCGATACCACCCGAGGAGCAATCGATCACGTCGGCACCCGCCTCGGCCATGCGCCCGCCGAACACCACCGAATCCTCGATTGTCCAGCCCCCCTCTTTTCCGTCGATCGCTGAAATTCGCGCAAACAATGGCATTGTATCCGGCACCACAGCACGCACAGCCGCGGTGACTTCAAGCGGAAACCGCATCCGCCCTTCGAGATCACCACCGTAGGCATCATCGCGTTGGTTCCCAAGCGGTGACAGAAAACTATGCAGCAGGTAGCCATGCGCCATGTGCAGTTCGATGACCTTGAATCCGACCGAGAGCGCCCTTTTCGCCGCCGCGACAAACGCGGCCTTGACCTCGTCCAAATCCGTTGTATCAAGTTCTCGCGGCAGTGGCCATCCGTCCGTCACCGGCAAGGCCGACGGTGCGACAGTCTGCCACGGAGGATCACCGCGTTCAGCATCCTCTTGATTGAGTGGACTGCCACCCTTTTCGACAAAGGGAGCGCGTGTCGATGCCTTGCGTCCGGCATGCGCGAGTTGTATGCCCGCAACACAACCCATCGATTCGATAAAAGCAGTGATTGGCTTTAAAGCATCCGCCTGCGCGTCGGTCCAGATTCCGAGACAACGTGGAGTGATTCGACCACGTGCCTCGACCGCGGTGGCTTCGGTGAACACGAGCCCCGCCTTACCGCGGGCGAAGGTGCTCAGATGCGAAAAATGCCAGGGTTGTGCGAGCCCATCGATGGCCGAGTACATGCACAGGGGTGAGACCACGATACGATTCGGTAAGGTGGTGCCGCGTATCGTCAGCGGCTCGAACAGTTTTACAGCATTGGACATCAGGTCTCCGGTGCCAGCGTTAAAAAGCGCAATTATTCGTTTTCACGGCGCAGATATCAAAAAAAATTAAACCTGCACGACAGACTTCTATGCCTGCCCGGCAACCAGGGAATCTCCAATTCGAATTACCGCTTGCGCGAGTCCATCGACCTGGGAAGGATCCGCGCGGGCGCCAAGAAAACAGGGGCGCAGAGCCAGTTGCCCATTAATACGGGTAGTACTCGGCATATACTCGTTTTCCCTGACCAGGCGTCGGCGGATTTTCTGGTTGAGCTGATCAAGATCGTCTACCTGCGGCGCGACATAGCGAAAACAACAGATCGATAAGGTCGGCTCAAGTAACAGTTCAAGCCTCGGATGTTGCTTGCAAAATTCGGCAAGTTCCCGGGCCATATCATTGTGGCGCACAATTCGCTTGCGCATACCCTCGACGCCAATCTCCCTGATCAGGGCCCAGACGACGATGCCCCGTGGGGGTGCACTCAGTTCAACGCCATAGTTGAAATAGCGAATCCCGAAATCATCAAGCGAATGTTCGAGTTGCGCCGTCGCCGGATCAACATCATCAATCGAACCCTCCAGGTAATCGGACGGTTCCTGCGTGAAAGCACGTTCCAGCAAATCGCGATCATGAACAAAAGTCGCGGCGACTCCGACCGAGGCACCCAACCATTTGTGTGGATCGACGATGATCGAATCGACCAGTTCGAGGCCATCGTAAAGATCGCACAAACGCTCATCCAGGATACCGGGCAGCCCGTAGGCGCCATCCACATGCAGCCAGATACCATGTTCGCGTGCGAGTTCACCAATGGCACGCAATGGGTCAATCGCACCCGTGTTGGTGCTGCCCAGGTTAGCGACGATCGCCATGGGCAGAATTTCGTCCTGCAGATCCTGTTCAATAGCCTCCCGCAACACGTCTGGACGCATGCGGCCCTGGTCGTCACAGACAATCGGCTTGATTGCGCGCCGGCCTATACCGAGCACGCCCCCGGCTCGCTGTATCGTGTGGTGACACTCGCTACTCGCGTAAACGCTGACACTGCGGTCAACGCCGTCGCGCGCGGGGTCATGGCCTGCTTTCTCAAACGCATATTGTCGTGCACCACCGAGTCCGACCAGATTGGCGACCGAGCCACCGCTGCTGTAGATGCCTTTCATATTACCCAGACCACACATCTGCGCGAGCCAGTCTAGTGACAGTTCTTCGATAAAGCTGAATGCGGTGTGCATATATCTTTGTGGCGAGGCGATACTGGCGGCAGTCGATGCCAGCGTCGATGCGCTGGTCGCGCCGGTGGTAATATAGGATGTAAAGCCGGGTTTAGTCACCGCCGACCCATGGGGAATGATCTGTTCCAGCAGTTCCCGGGTTACTTCATCGATGCCAACCCCACGCTGCGGCACCGGTTTATCCAGTGCAGCCTTCCAGATGTCTTGTCGTGCCAGCGCGTCGGGGTGTTCAAACGCTAAAAACTGATCGAGACCGGCACCTACTCTCGCTAACAACTCCTGCAGGTTGCCGACCTCCGCCTGATCCTGTGACATATCCTCTTCTCAAATTTCGAAACGCATTTTCGGAACTAACATTATCTGTTAGTGGCAAGGGACGCAATGCGTAGGCGAAATTCCGCCCCGGGCTCACAGTTAACGACATCGACTTCGGTCTGCATTGCACTCGCAAGTTGATGTACCAGCGCGAGCCCGATGCCGGTGCCGACAGTTTCACGCGTAAGCTCATTTTCGGAGCGGTAAAACAGTTTGAAAATCTTCTTCATCTGATCCGGGTCGATACCGGGCCCGTAATCGCGCACCGAAAACTGAATCTTGCCGTCCTGCATTAGCTGACAGCGAATATCGACTCGTTTTTGGGCACCGTTAGCGGAAAACTTAACCGCGTTATCCACCAGGTTGATAAAAATCTGGATGAACCAGTCAATATCAATTTTTATTCGAGCCGACTCTACCTCGTCTGTCCCCGTAATCAGCAGGCCGAACTCCGAGGGTTCGAGTTGCGATTCGAGGCGCGGCTTAAGCTCAGCCAGCGCCTCGCCGACGGTCATGTCAGTAAGCGTGCCAGCCTGCTCGTTACGAGACATACGCGCCAACTGCAATACATTATTGATAAGGCGCGTGAGTCGTTCAGCCTCGTAAAAAATAAAATCATAGTATGATTTACGCTTTGCCTCGTCGGCCCAGCCTTCGCGCAGCATTTCGCCATACATTCGGATCGATGTCAGCGGAGTTTTAAGTTCGTGGCTGACCGCGGAAACAAAATCCTGTTGCTGCCGTGCCAGGGCGAGCTGGCGCTGACCCAGCCGCAACAGCATCAGGCAACCACCTACCAGCACGATCGCGAGTACCACGGCTGACCAGATAATGACCTTTCCGCCGGCGCCGACTGGCAACCGCGCCAAAGCATAAATCAGCTCGATATCGCCAAACGGCGCGATCAAACGGCTCTGATAAAGCAATTCGTTACTCGCCTGATCGGTATTGGGTCGATACAGTCGGCTGTAATCGGCGGCGAAGTTTTCCAGGATCGAACCGCGGTAGGCGATAATCAGTTTACTCATCGATGACAGGCTCGATTCCCGAAACGCTGGCGCAATCAAGCCTTCAATAAAATTCGCCTGATCGATCAGAATACCCTGCACGTAGCGTTCATTGCTGTGCCAGACCCGTCGGAACAGGACGAAATGCCCGCTGTCGAGCAGGGCAAATTCCATCGGCTCGACTTCACTTTCAAATGTCTGAATCCGGATCGCCCGCTGATCCAGCAACGGCTCGGCTAACTCGACTTCATCATCTGCACTTTCAGCGGCTCTTTTCTCAAGGCTTAGCCCCTGCTCGAGCATGGCCTGTGGCAGGTTTACCTTTTCCTTGCGCGAACGCCTGTCTTGCGACTGTTTTTTCGCCTCCAGGCGCTGCACCTGAGGTTCGGCGTCAGCTGCTATCTGGAAGCTATCTTCAAGTTTCAGGTCCTTGACCTGGTCGACAGGCGCGCTGCTTTCAGCAGGGGCATTCAATTTGCGCGTGGTTAATTCATCGAAGGCCGACTGTCCTTGGGTTTCACGATCATCCATCGCGACACTCGAACTCATGCTGTCGACTTCGGTGGCAAGACTCGGAGCATCGGAGCGCGCTGGCTGAGCTACTTCTTCCTCGGCGAGGATTTCGCCGACTGCTGGTGATGCCGCGAGATCACTTTTACCGACCAGTCTGTTTTGATCGAGAATTCCGCGAATCCGGCCTTCCTGCTGCTCACGTTGCTGCAGTTCGGATGAAGATATGCCATAGCTGGCAGCATTGGATTCGGGCACGGTCGGGGTACGCAGCTGCCCTGCAGAATCGACCTGGAAAAAACCCAACAAGCCGGGTACCTCCGCCTCCAACGGGAACTGTGACAGTGGCGAGCGTTGTAGAAAGGCGGAGCCTTCGGAGCCGCTGACATTGAGAAATTCATAGTCGCTGATGGGTCGGCTTTCTTCGCGCTCGATCAGGTTTCGAAATTCGCTGTCAATGCGTAACGTCAGTTCGCGAGCGAGCTGCTGATGCTGGTAGAAAGCCTCCCATTTCAACTGCCCGTAGGCCTGGTAAACCAGGATCGAGGTCGGTAACGCCAGCGCCACGAAAAACATCACCAGCATTAGAGTGAGGCGCCGCTGGGTCATTGCTCGGCAAGCATCAGGCGGTAGCCGGCACCGCGCACCGTGATGATGGCTTCAGGGTTAGCGGGATCGATTTCGATTTTGCGGCGTAACTTGGCAATATGAATGTCGACGGTACGGGTTTCTATTTCCATGTGATTGGCATAGCCCCAGACTCGCGCGAGCAGCTCTTCACGTGCCACCGGACGCTCCGATTGCTGGCAAAGATAATGCAGCAGGTCCATTTCACGACGCGTGAAAACGGTGTCCCCGGCGCACAGATTCTCGGTATCGATGACGAGACCATTGTTGAGCCTGATTTCCCGTGTCGAGGCTTCACCGAAACCTGAGCGCCGCAGTACCGCCTCAACACGCAGCACCAGTTGCGTCACCGAAAAAGGTTTGGCAACGTAGTCGTCGGCACCCAGGGTGAGGCCCTGGACGATGTCTTCGTCACTCGATTTCGCGGTCAGCATGATAACGGGCTGCTGCCGATCCTGTTGGCGGATACGGTTACAGATTTCGAAACCATCGACACCGGGCAACATGACATCGAGCAGAATCAGGTCAAATTGCCCGCTTAGCGCCTTGCGCAGACCGTCATCACCGTGGTCGGCGGTCTCAACCTCGTAGCCGTGGTAAACAAAAACATCGACCAGTCCGCTGCGTATTGCGGCCTCGTCTTCAACGATCAACAAGCGCGCTTTCTGCGCCATCACATTTTATCCTTAATAAACACACAACAATCCTAGCATTCCAGTCCAAAGGCTATGTAAATTTTTTGTAAACCCGAAGCATCAGGTTTTACCAAACTCTGCCTGTTTTAGTGCCCGCTCCTGACCCAGAATTACTGCATCTTTCAACCACGACGGAGCAATCAAAATGGCATTAGTAACCCGACTATCAAGGCTGTTTCAGGCCGATTTCCACGCGGTCCTCGATCGTATCGAGGAACCCGACCTGCAGCTCAGGCAGGCGGTCCGTGAAATGCAATTCACGCTCGATCAGGATCAACAACGTTTGAAGCTACTGCAGCACGAGGCTGCCCAACTCGACAAGGCCTCCAGGGCTGCCTCGGCCAACCTCGAAGGTTACGACGAAGAGCTGGATATTTGCCTGGCTGCGAAAAAAGACGACCTGGCGCGCGATTTGATTCGTCGCAAACTCGTCAGCGAAAAACAGCTGCAGGCACTGCAACAGCAGTTCGCCAGCGTGGAATTACAGCGCCAGAATCTTGAAAAACAAATCGACGAAGAAAATCAGCAATTAACCAGTATGAAGCAAAAACTCGAGCTACTGGTCAGCGACGACGAAGGTTTCAACAGAGGTGAATTCAACCACGCCGACACGATCCGCAGCGAGGAAATTGAAATCGCCTTATTGCGCGAAAAAGAACGGAGGGCGAGAGCATGAAAACCCCCGGAATCATCGATGGCATCATCGTCGCGATCGCGATCAGCCTTGGCGCCGGAGCAGCAACCCTGGTGCTGGGTGGATTTGTCGCCTACGCCACATTGTTCAACCTGCTGCTATGCGCAGCAACACTGATCTACCTCCTTTACCTGCTAAAACGCAGCAATGCCCGCGTCGGACGCGTGGTCGTTATTGTCGGATGGGGCCTGATAAGTCTCGCCTGCTGGTTCTTCAACATAGCGTTGTTTGAACAGGTACTGGTTCAGGCCGGCATTATCTGGCTGACACGTTCGCTTTATTTTCATGCCTCGCTGTTTACCGCGGCGCTCGATTTCGGGCTGGTCGCGGCCGGTCTTGCTGCAAGCGCCTGGGCCATGGTCAACACCGGCAGCCTCGCCGGGGCCCTATGGAGTTTCTTCCTGGTCCAGGCCCTGTTTTGCTGGCTCCCGGATCTTGCACGCAAACAGTCCGCCGAGGCCTATCGCGAACAGCATGATCAATCATCCTTCCAAACCGCACACCGTGTCGCCCTTGATGCGGTGCGCAAACTTACCCAACCCTAAACCGGAGATAATCCAATGAAAAGCAAAGCATTTAATCCCAGAATAATTGCGCTGGCACTTCTCGTCGCCACCGCTACCGGTATCGCACTGTTCCCGAACCTGCAAAAGGCACAGGCGACCCAGACCACACATACCGCCCACGTCGTGCCGCAGCAGAGTCATCGCATCGAAGTCGTTTTCGTGCTCGACACTACCAGCAGCATGAGTGGCCTGATCCAGGCGGCCAAGGAAAAGATCTGGTCGATTGCCACAACCATGGCCTCGGCCCAGGAAAATCCCGACATCAAGATGGGCCTGGTTGCGTTTCGTGATCGTGGAGACGCTTACATCACCCGGGTCTTCGACCTGTCGGATGACCTCGATTCGATGTACGCAAGCCTGATGGACTTCCGCGCCCAGGGGGGCGGTGACGGCCCCGAAAGCGTCAACCAGGCACTTTACGATGCGATCCACAAGATTTCGTGGAGTAATGATAGCAACGTCTACAAGGTTGCTTTCCTGGTCGGCGATGCACCCCCACACATGGATTACCATAATGACGTCAAGTACCCGGTCACGCTCGCCGCGGCCGCATCAAGGGGTATCGTTGTCAACGCTATCCAGAGTGGGCAGCACGAGTACACCCGTCCCGCATGGCAGCAAATTGCAGCGCTGGGTCATGGCGAGTATTTCCAGGTCGAAGACTCCGGTAACACGGTGGCCGTCTCAACCCCGTTCGACGAAAAGTTGTCCAGGCTTGCGGCCGAACTCGAAGACACCCGACTCTACTATGGAGATGAGGCGACCAAGAAGGCACAACGGGCAAAGCTCGACGCTAATGCCAGACTGCGTGAGGAACTGTCAAGCGAAGCGCTGGCGCGTCGCGACACGTTCAATGCAACAGCGAGCGGTAAGGCAAACTTGCTGGGTGAGAGTGAACTGGTCGATGCAATAGCATCGGGCCGGGTTGAGCTCGACGAAATCAAGCAGGAAAACCTGCCCGCCACTTTGCAGGCGATGGCGCCGGAAGCGCAAATGGAAGTGATTAATGAACAGGCCCAACGCCGTGACCAGTTGCAGCAAGAAATCAGGAAACTGTCTGAATCACGCAGCAACTTTATCAAGGAAAAGGTTGCTGCCGAGGGCGGTGCCGATGATTCACTGGACGAAAAGATATACCGCGCGGTGAAGGATCAGGCCGCTGCCATAGGGTTAACCTACGACAGCGATAGCGCGAGTTACTAGGCCTGGAGCAATCTCAGGCCGGGAGTTTCCCGACTCTCCTCACTACTTGGCCTGCGCCACCAGGCGCGGGCCTTTTTTTACGACGCTGCCACGCAACAGCAGGTAAAGTTCATGGATGAGTCGTTCATTAGTCTGAATCTCGAGCCATTTCTCCTTCGACACCTTGCGTTTGACCAACTCACGCACGACTTTAAGCGTGAAAGAGTCGCTCTCCAGGTTGGGGTCTGGATGCCCGACGCTGATGTTCTGTAGGGTACGGCTCAGAATTAAAGTGGTCGACTCATCGGCATCCTGGTAGAGCCTGGTGCGAATTCGGTTGTCGGCGAGTAATTCTTCGGTGGCCTTGCGCTGGCTTCGCATCTGAAAGATCAGCACGATCAGCAGACCCAAAGCTAATAATGAAATCAATGTTGCAACTAGATTCATGGTCTTCCTTTTATATTGTTATATGTCGTTGACGAATGAGTTTAGCAGGGCGAATTCAAGGCATTATCGATAAGTAAAAAATGTCGCATTTTAGCTGGCGAATCTATTACCAATGGAGCAATTTTCAAACCCGGTAAATTGATTTATATTCCGTTCATCGCAAGCCTGTCGAGGATACAGAGCATGAATAAAGCCGGAAATCTCCTGAAAACCCCGGTTTTGATGATAGTAGTCGTATTGTTGCTGCCAGCCTTCACCAATGCCAGCGAAACCCGCGGCAAGATTACCGGCGGCGTGCTGCACGAGTCCCCTGCCTGGTTTAAAGAGAGTTTCCTCGAGATCGCAGACGATGTTGATGACGCCAATGAAGCTGGCAAGCACGTGTTGCTTTTTTTCGAGCTCAATGGCTGCCCCTATTGCGACCGCATGCTGGAAGAGTCATTCGAAGCCGAACCCCTGACCAGTTATATCCAGGCCAATTTCGATACCATCTCGATCAATATCCAGGGCGATCGCGAAATCGCTTTTAATGAAGAAATCTCGGTTACCGAAAAAGAGCTGGGCGAGATTCTGAAGGTTTACTCGACACCGGCCCTGCTATTCCTTGACGCAGACAATAAGACCATCGTGCGCGTAAACGGCTACCGTGCACCTGAGCGCTTCAAACAGGTACTCGAATTCGTGGCAACCCGCTCGTACCAGACGACTAATCTGGCGGATTACCTGCAGGCCAAACTCGACAGGAATGTTTACCAGCTGCGCGCTAATTCACTGTTCAGTGAAGTGACCGACCTGTCCACTGTAGACGGTCCGTTAATGGTTATTTTCGAAGATGGAAGTTGCTATGACTGCAACGAGTTTCATGATGGCATTCTGGCGCACAAGCAGGTGCGCGAAGAAATCGCGCCGTTTACTATCGTGCGCCTCGATGCCGATTCAAATGAAGTAATCAAGGATGTCTACGGCAACCCAACCACGCCCGCCGAACTCGCAAGAAAACATGAGATGATATATCGCCCGGGAGTTCTGGCTTTCGACGATGGAAACTTGATACGGCGCCATGACAGCCTGACTTTCCCCCATCATTTCAAGGAAAGCATGCGTTACGTCGCCGGTGGGTTTTACCAGCAGACCGACTACCGCAACTATTCATTGCAGCGCACCGAGGAGTTACTCGCCAATGGCGTTGTCATCGATCTCGGTCGCCCCAAGTAATAGACTGAGACTGGCAAAGGCCTCCACTCGCAAACATCGTTATCTAAGGATCACGGACCAAGGCTGAATCTGGAAGAAATCCTGCTGCTTACTATACTCCGTACAGGTTTTTAAACGGTATCGACAATGGGCTGGAATTCCCCAGGTAGTATCTTGGTTCTGATTATCTTTGCACTGGCATCATTTGGCAGCCAAGCCGAGTTATTCAAATGGGTTGATGAAAATGGAAAAATTCATTACTCGGATAAAAATCCGGGTGAGACAATAGACTCAAAAGTAATCCCCAAAAAAGATAGAACCGGCGATAACTATCAGCAGGCGACCTCGACAGCGTTAAAGCCCATTATTCGGCCCTACGAGAAAACAGCAAGAAAGCTTCATCTGCTCGACACACGTTATTTATGGAAGAAGGAATCCGAGGTCAATCAGACCAGTAAAATCGGTGTTTACCATACCGGTAAAGGGTGCACCACGCGTGGCGCAATGAACACACCAGATGTGTTCATCCATCATCGATCCCTGTTCCCGGACGAATCCAGACTGGCCCACCAGATTAACAAGATCATCAACGGATTAGATTATGAATCCGAAAAAACAGAAAAGTATCGTTTGCTTGGTCGCCTGAAAAAAACCGGCGGCCTGAGTCTGCACGCCGAAATCATTGCGATGGATTTGAACGCCTGTGCACCCAATATCCGCAAGAGCGAGCGCCTCGGGCCGATCGATAAAATATCGGCAAACAGATTCACGAAAAATCGCGTCAGGCTGAAGGTTAACTGGCAGTTAAAAACTAATCGTGACCAGGATGTAATCTACGAGGCGGTAACCCCGGGCAGTTACAATGGGTGGAACCAGGCCAGCTCATCCAGCGCAGCAATCGGCAACGCGCTCGAATCCGCTGTTCTGACACTTTTTTCAGACCAGGATTTCATCAACAAAATCCTGGTAGAGGAAGATGGTAGTAGCGTCGGAGAGATTCAAAAAACAGGTCTAAAACCGATTAGTTCCGATGCAAAAAACAGGACCAGAAAACTGTTTGTTGCGGTCGATAGCAAGGACTGGATAAAGAATACGCAACCCAAAGCAGAAATAGGCAATATCCTGTTTGGCGAGAAATGTGCGGCGAAAAAGCCGTTACCACTGAACATCGCGCTTAACAATCAGAAATGGCTGGTTTCGAATGCGCAACAAACCAGCAGCGCTATCGTAAAAAAGACCAGGCCGCTTGGTTACTCGGTTAATCCGGCGTCGGCCGATACGCTCTCAAAACTGGAAAACTCGGGTGGCTACAGCCTCAATGCAAAACTGGTCAAGGTTACCTACGATGCCTGCGCGCCTTCGTTATCGGCATCATCCAAGTACAAGCCCATCGATAAATCTTCGTTTCGCAAATTGACGCGCAACAGGCTGCAGGTCTGGATCGAATGGACCCTGAAAACAGACCGTAATCAAAAACTTTTGTATCACACCAATACCATGGGTTTTGCCGGCAGCTTGCTGGCCGATTCGAGGGGCTCTGAAGCCATGTCAGATGCCATTGGAATGGCCGCAGAACAGCTTTTTGCTGACCGTGATTTTATCGAACTGATCACTTTAAAAGCCAAAATTTTGCCCGTTGCAAATGCGTTTCCTGCAACACAGGATCCTTCGGTAAGGGGCATTGTCATGTCAAGAGAGCAGGAAGCACAGAATCTCTTCGTTGTTTCCGAGAGTAATCCATGGGCTCGTATCCCAGCGAAAAAAATGATCGGGTTTTACGCTTACGGTGCGGAGTGCGTTCCGTTCAAAGAACGCAAATGGCCGCAGGCGCTGAATGATCATCCACGAAGTTTCCCGGATTCAGGCGAAATAATCGGCACCGAATTGAAAGTGGTTAAAAGCCTCGGATATCCCGCTCAGGTAGCGGACGCGTACAGCGTCGTCAATATGAAGCGCAAACTCGGCGGCTATAGCCTGCATGCGGACATCGTCGATATACGCTTCGATTCCTGTGCCCCCGATTTAGATGAAAATACTGTTTTTTCCGATCGTAAAATATCTGCCAGTCAGTTCAAACGACATCGAGTGATTATTACGGTGAACTGGAAGCTGGTCGGTGCCACTGACCAGGAAATTTTATTTCAGATAACTACCGAAGGCGTTGCCGATAATTGGCTACTGAACTCCAAGGCCAAAAAAATTCTTACCATGGCCATCAAAAACGCGACCACTCAATTGTTCGCCAGCCAGGAATTTGTCGCCAATCTGAGGAACGATAAAGAGCAGGAAAATGGATTTTTCAGCAACCTGTTTTCGTTTACGAATGATAATAGTGAATCCGATTCTGGAATAATTCAGGGCCTGGGTAACCGCTACGTGATACAAGCCCATGCGGCCCAGGCATTTTCTGAAATTAATGCGCTGAAGGTAGGCGTGCTCGAGCATTTTATGATGGAAGGAGACTGGCCGGACAGTCTTTCTGCAATTGGTTATTCAGAATCGTTGTTTGCCAACAGCGACACCATCGCCTACGTGAATTTGCAGCCCGATGGCAGCATGGTAGTCGAACTCAGAGAGCTGTTTGGGAACGACAAAATCATAACCTTGAGTCCTGAAGCAGACGACGGAAACCTGAGTATGAATCGATGGCAGTGCAGCAGCAACCTGGCTCAGAAATACCTGCCCAGGAACTGCGAGGGTCTGTAACGCTGATCCCTTGTCCTATTGAGGCTGATAAAAGACAGTATCAGTCACCCGAATTAAACCGACTTCGTGCACGCGCGCGGTGATCTGCTGACTATCAGGCTGCGGCGTTGTCGCCTGACTCCCGCAGCTGCTCGCCGTTAGCAATAATACCTAGCTTGTGGAACAAATCCTGGTCCACATTTTCACCCGGGTTGGGCGTGGTCAGCAGCGTATCGCCATAAAAAATCGAATTGGCGCCAGCGAGAAAACACAGCGCCTGCAATTCTTCGCTCATCGCGGTACGGCCCGCTGAAAGACGCACCACGGATGCCGGCATCATGATGCGCGCGACCGCGATAGTGCGCACAAAGTCGATCGGATCGAGTTCATCGCTACCGTATAACGGTGTATTCTCAACCTGTACCAACAGGTTAATCGGAACGCTTTGCGGATGTTCCGGCAGGTTGGCAAGCTGCTGCAGAAGAGCGGCACGATCCTTATCAGTTTCACCCATACCAATAATGCCGCCACAACAAACGTTAATGTCTTCGGCGCGCAAGTTCTCGAGGGTATCGAGACGATCCTGGTAGGTCCGCGTGGTAATGATTTCCTCGTAATACTCGGGCGAGGTATCGAGGTTGTGATTGTAGTAATCAAGCCCGGCCAGTTTCAGTTTTCGCGTTTGCTCACGGGTCAGCATGCCGAGCGTCACACAGGACTCCATGCCGAGATCCTTGATCACATTGATCATCTCGATCACCTTATCGAGATTCTTGTCGGTGGGATTACGCCACGCCGCGCCCATGCAAAATCGCGTCGCGCCGTTTTGTTTGGCGTTCATCGCAGCGCTGCGAACTTCATCGAGCGGCAGCAGGCGTTCGCGTTCGAGCCCGGTGTCGTACTTCGCGCTCTGCGGACAATAGGCACAGTCCTCCGGGCAGGCACCGGTTTTAATGCTCAGCAAGGTACTGATTTGCACTGCGTTGGGATCGAAGTTTTCGCGGTGCGTGGTCTGGGCCCGGAACAACAAATCGTTGAAAGGCTGTTCGAAAAGGGTTTTAATTTGATCGAGCGTCCAGTCATGGCGGACGGATTGCACTGCATCGGTCATCGAAAGTCAGGCCGTAGTCAAAGGAGAAC
>CALJYH010000117.1 GCA_937984095.1 uncultured Gammaproteobacteria bacterium
CGATGATGTGGTTCTGACGGTGGCAACCGATGGTGCGGAAATGTATGGCACCGAGATCATCAAGGCAACCGCGGAAGACTTTGGTGGCACATTCGATGAACTGGCGGCCGCAGAAAGTTACGGTCGCTACATGTTGGCAACCACCACCGATAACATGGAGGAAATGACCCTGCGTAATCGAGAGCGGGTGTTTAATCTTGGCTACTACACCTGGGTCGAGCAACAAGGCGTATCTTTGCAAGACTTCGATGCCAGACGTGATCCGGAATTCTGGAACAGTCTTATGGAGGTAGTGCCAGCCTGGGATCGGATGATTGACGAGTTCAATAGCGCGGCGAGCTAGCCTGGAATCCATGTTCAGAGCTTGTAAGTTTGACGGCCCTCTCTGACCCGGCACTAGCCGCAACTCTAATGTCTGCTTTTGAGAAAACGGAAGCTCAATTTCCTAATGCCTGTGACGGCAACAACCCATGACTGAAACGCGGGTTTTAGCGATATAAAGCTACCGTACCCTTTACCTGCCGAGTTCATAATGTATAAGCTTCTATGTTTCAGGCGTACTTAATTGCAGTGGAACAATCAGATACCCCTCAAGTTCAAGACGGACTGGAACGCAGCGTTAGCCTGTTCCAGGCTACCGTATACGGCGTCGGCATCATTCTTGGGGCTGGAATTTATGCGCTTATTGGTGAAGCGGCGGGTATCGCGGGCAATGCAATCTGGATTTCTTTTGTCATTGCCGCATTGATAGCCACCTGCTCAGCAATCTCCTACGCGGAATTGTCATCGCTTTATCCCAAAAGTGCAGCAGAGTTTGTGTATGTCAAAGAAATATCCGGCTCACCACTATTAGGATTTGTGGTGGGATACGTGACTGTGGTTACTGGTATCATCTCCGTGTCAGCGGTGGCACTGGGATTCTCCACCTATTTTAAACTTTACCTCGACACCGATCCCGTTTTGGTTGCGATAGTTCTAATTCTGTTTGTAGCGACACTTAATTTTAGTGGCATCCAGCAAAGCGCCAGGGTAAATATGTTACTTACTTTTGTGGAGGCAGGGGGGTTAATATTTATTATTATTATCGGAGCCTCCTACATTGGTGATGTTAATTTACTGGTATTCAATGCCGGGGCTACGGTTAGTGGTGAATCTGGCTGGAAACCGATGATGGCTGCTGCCGCCCTGATCTTTTTTGCTTACCAGGGATTCGAAGATATAGCGAATATTGCCGAGGAAACGAAATCCGCCGAGACAACAGTGCCGCTAGCACTGCTACTGTCCCTGTTGATTACGACGGTAATTTATATCCTGGTGGCGGTGGTCGCGGTCAGCGTGGTCCCGGCCGAGTCACTCTACGCCGCCTCCCAACTCGATAATCCAAGCGAGGGACCACTGGCGCTGGTTGCCAGTACGGCTTTACACTCACCCATGGGTGGAAGTTTATTTACGATCATTGCCCTATGTGCAACTGCCAACACAGTATTGGTATTACACATAGTGACGTCGCGAATGATATATGGCATTGCCAGGGATAACTGCCTGCCCGAGTTCCTCGCCAGAGTCAACCGAAAAACTAAAACCCCCGTGAGCGCAGTCATACTGGCAACCGTTTTCTGTATTTTATTTACCCTTGGAGGTTCGCTCGGGGATGTTGCAAACCTAACCAATGTAGGCGTTTTCCTGGTGTTTTTTATGGTGAATTTGATGTTGCTGATGTATCGCTACAAAAACCGCAGTTCAGAAAATCTGAGACATACTTCGTTGGTGCTGGCACTCAACCTGGGATGGTTTCCTTTTTTACCGTTTCTTGGCGCATTGTTTTGTGCCGCAATGTTACTTACCCAGTTCTGGCAACCAATGACCGTATTGGGCATATCGGTACCGATAATTCTTTATGCCCTTTTCATTACTATCTTAGCCGTACCCATCTACCTGCTAACTCGAAAGAGTCAGGGATAATCCAAACAACACAATTTAATTAATCTTATTGCTTTTACCTCATTTGGGTGATGTGGCTGCCGGGCTTGAAAGTTATAGTCATTGTTCGGGAGGAAAGCAGATGCAACGAGTTTACAAGTCGCAATCAACACCGAGGTCAGCAGTACCGATACGTCACTATGAAATGCGTATTGGCGAGGGTCTACTCGTCCTTTTCCTGTTTGCTATTTTAATGGTTGTCTTATTTTAATACGCGTCTTCTCGCCGCATATCTGAATAACCCACAACCACACTAACACCGGGTTTTTAATCGGTTGCCCATCAGCGTTTTGCTGTTTTCTGCGCCCTGTAGTCATTTCATGAGTCTTTTCGATGGCTCGGCAGCTGAAACAGGAAATGACTGCAAAAATACCGACTTTTCAAAGATTTTAGAGTTAGTTCAGAGCTGGGTTCATAGTTTACATATGCCCCCGCAAGATTCGAAGGATGCGGCCTTCAATCCAGCTGCGCGCCGCCAGGTTTTCGATGAATCCGCAGTGCCCGCCATAACGATGGGTTTCGATCTGCAAGTTTTCAACCGGATCAATTCGATTCAAATCATCAGCCGGAATGATCGGATCATCCTCGGCGGCGATCAGGTAGGCCGGCATCGCCATTGAAGCCAGGCGATCACCAACCAGTGCATAGGCCGCAAAATAGTCACCAACATCACTGTAGATCGTATGCTCGGGAATAAAAATTCGGTTCAGGTCATCGAGGGATCTTGCGCTTGCGAGTTCTTCACCATAGTCAAATTCGGGAAAGCAATGTAGCTTCCTCTGCAAAGAACTATGCCAACGTTTAAAGAAATAACGCTCGTAGGCAAAAAAACCTTTATTGAGGGCATCCATTGCGCGCGCCGGATCAGTCGGCGGACACACCGCGATACTCGCATCGAGACCAAGCTCAGTTCCCGTATCGGCGGCAATTCGCAACGCAAAACTCCCGCCCAGCGAAAAACCGGCAAGAAAAACATGTTCGTAGGCCTGGGCGGCGTTAAAGTCCTGCAACGCGCTGGCCACTTCGGGTGAACGTGTCGAGTTGAACAATTCCCGGTTCAAATGATGTGAGTCGCCATGATCTCGCAGATTGACACGCAACACGTCAAATCCCTGCGCCAACAGGCTTGCAGCCGTGGTAAGCAGGTAGGACGAACGGCTCGAACCTTCCCAGCCGTGAAGGAGAATAACGAGGGCCGAACGCCCGTTAACGGCATGGTCAAGTTCAGCCAACAGCCGCGTGCCGTCCTCTGACTCAAGAATCAAATTATCCGGGTCCAGGCGCTTCAGTATCTTGCGCGCACGCAGCTTGCGTGGTCCCTGGCTATTGAGCACCGTTTGTATATGCGCATTGCGCAGATGGCGCGGAGGTTTGTATACGATTTGGTCTTCCACTTAAATTCCGATTTACCTGTCGAGTTACCTTTATCAGGTCCTTCAGACCGAGATTAAGACAAAAACGCTTTGCTTCGGCAACTTTGAATTTATACTGGCATCTGGCAAACAGCATTCTGACCTGAATCAATGACTAGCAAACCCGAATCATACAAACCGATTTCCGGCAACGACCTGCCGCGCTTCGCAGGTATCGCAACCTTCATGCGCCTGCCCTATGTTGGCCCACACGATGCCGACGAGGTCGATATTGGCCTGATCGGCGTCCCCTGGGATGGCGGTACCACCAATCGCGCCGGTGCGCGCCACGGTCCACGCCAGATTCGCGACCTGTCGACAATGGCGCGCAATGTTCACCACGCGACCGGAATCAAGCCTTTCCATCTCTGTAACTGTGCCGATCTCGGTGATTCACCGGTCAACCCGGTCGATATAGACGACACGCTGGCACGCGTGGAAAAATTTTATACTACGGTGGTGGACCAGGGAATTATGCCGCTTAGCGCCGGCGGCGATCATTTGATTACGCTGCCGGTGATGCGCGCGCTGTGCCGTGATGAGCCTGTCGGCATGGTGCATTTCGACGCCCATACCGACACCTTGGACCGTTATTTTGGCGAATCAAAATATACCCACGGCACCCCGTTTCGGCGTGCGATCGAAGAAGGCCTGCTGGATCCGAAACGCACCGTGCAAATCGGCATTCGCGGTGCGCTTTACAGCGATAAGGACAAGCAGTGGGGACTGGACCAGGGCATTCGCGTCATCGAAATCGAGGAGTACACCGACATGGGGATCGAAGCGGTCATCTCGGAAGCACGGCGAGTGGTTGGTGACGGCAAGACTTATATCAGCTTCGACGTCGATGCGCTGGATCCGGTATATGCGCCGGGTACCGGCACTCCCGAGATCGGCGGCATCACAACCTACGACGCCCTGCAGATGATTCGCGGCTTGCGCGGACTCAACCTGATTGGTGGCGACGTGGTCGAAGTCTCCCCGCCTTTCGATATGTCGGGCAATACCGCGCTGGTGGCGGTGACGATCATGTTCGAGATCCTGTGCCTGCTGGCTGAGCATTCGAGCCAACGCAAATAACCTCGCCCACCCCAAAAATGCCGGACAAGTTTTTCGAGAAGTTTTAAAGATTATTGGCTATTGCGATCGCTTCGATCTCGATCAACCTACCTTAGTTGTTGGCGAGCGCCAGCATGGCATGCAACAGTACATTGCAGCCTGCCTCGAGATCCTCGGGTTCGGCGCTTTCCTGTTCGTTGTGGCTGAGCCCGCCCGCACAGGGCACGAATATCATCGAGGTCGGCGCGACCTGGCACACCTGGCAGGCATCGTGCCCGGCACCAGACACGATTCGTTGATTGCTATAACCCAGCGCCTGCGCCGCGTGTTCAACTGCGGAGATACAGGTGGTATCAAATTTAACCGGTGGGCAATGCCAGATTTCCTCGATATCGCATTCGACCCCTAGTTTATCGACGCAATCGGTCACGCAGACCTTTAACTTTTGCGTCATTTTAGCAAGCACCGCATCGTCCGGATTGCGGATATCGACGGTCAGAAGGACTTCACCCGGGATGGTGTTGCGCGAGTTTGGCATAACCGACATTTGACCGACGGTACCGACGCCATCGGGTGCATATTCCAACGCCAATAGCTTTACCATCGAGATAATTTCGGCCGCCGCGACCAGCGCGTCACGTCGTCCGGACATCGGTGTCGACCCAGCATGCGAATCCTGGCCTTTCAGGGTAAGGTCGAACCAGCGAAGTCCCTGCCCGCCGACTACCACGCCAATTTGACGATCCTCGGTCTCGAGAATCGGCCCCTGCTCGATATGCGCTTCGAGTAGCGCGCCTATGGGATTACTGCCACAGGGCATATCACCCATATAACCAATGCGTTTTAATTCGTCGCCGAGACTCTTGCCGTCGCTGTCGGTAATCGACCAGGCGTAGTCCTTTTCAAATATCCCGGCGTATACACCGGAGGCAGTCATTGCCGGCGCAAAACGCGAACCTTCCTCGTTGGTCCAGACCACGACTTCGACCGGCGCCTCGGTCGTCACATTGTTATCGTGTAACGTACGCACTACTTCGAGTGCCGCGAGCACGCCGTAAATACCATCGAATTTACCACCGTGCGGCTGGGTGTCGAGATGACTGCCGGCAACTACCGGGGGCAAATCAATATTGCGTCCAGCACGTCGTGCAAAGATATTGCCCATATCGTCGATCGTGATACTGCAGCCAATCTCTTCACACCAGCGGATAAATAAATTCCGCCCTTCGCGGTCTTCGTCGGTCAAGGCAAGGCGACAGGATCCACCCTGTTCGCCCGGACCAATCTCCGCAATCGCCATGATGCTGTCCCAGAGGCGTTGGCCATCAACGCGCAGTTGTGTTGCTTCAATCATAATTAAACCTCTACCGGATCCCGCTTAAGCGCCTGACAGAGACAATGTACTCCACCGCCGCCCAATGTAAACATCGACATATCTGGCGCAAACACTTCGTAACCCCGGGCGCGCAGATCCTGATTGAGTTTAACGCTACCGGCCATTGACAGTACTTTTTTATTACCCAGGGATACCAGGTTCACCCCGAGATCCTTAGCCTCACCAAAGCCAACGTCGACAAAATCAAAACCTTTTCCCCGCAACCAGTCTATGACCCAGCCTTCGAGCGCGTCCAGGCAAGTTACAACAAGCTTGTGATCGAGCGGCACTACCAGGCCATCCATGTGTACGAATAACGCTGGAATCGGGGCCACTTCGACATTCCAGCCTTCACGACGTACGAATTCGGCGACCTGTTCGGAACCCTCCTGCTCGGAGCGCTCACCGCAATAACCGATCAACACCGTGCCGGGTTCGAGGATTACGAAATCTCCACCCTCAAAATGACCGGCAGTCGCATAATTCCAGATCGGGATATTATTCTGCTGGTAAAACCTGATCACGCTGTAATAGTCAGCTCGCCGACACTTGAGCTGCATGTGGCAGATCAAGGCGCCCCAGGGCGTCATAGCGCTCGAGTCACGGGCGAAGAAATTGCGGTGCAACACTGGGTCGGACTCGAGGTAATGGCAGGTCACTCCGGCCTCCTCGTAAATGCGCACCATCTCCCGGTGCTGGCGTTGCGCCAGCTCGAAATCGAACTCGATTCCGGTCTTGTGCATATTTTTAAGCGTGCGCCCGATTAAAGGACCTGCTTCAACCCATTTGAAGTAATCCGGTTTACCCAGCAATACGTCTCGCAAAACTCCGTAGTCGTTATCAATACCCCAGTAATCGGGAGAGCGTTGTTGATTAGCCACTAGTTTTATCCCCTGCGGACAGTTTCGAACGCCCAGTCTGGCATAAAATCAAGGTCACGAAAATTACCGGGAGCCCTTTATTTCATTGGTTTTTCAGATACATGGGCTGTACTTGCATTATCAAAACGCTGTAAATAACAGTTTTACATCTCGTAACTCAATAGTTACCATCGGCCGACTGACGATCTTTTGATCGTAATCAGTTAAGTGTATACAAGCCGTTATCGATAAAGGCGGCTGTATTTTTTAAGATGTAATCTCAATAACCGAGGAGAAGTAAATGACTCTCAAAAATACCCTGACGGGCGCTATTGTTGCCGTCAGCATGGGCGCGACCAGCATTGCCAGTGCTGCCGATGTCGTCATCGGCGTACCCAACTGGCCTTCCGTGGCAGCAACCGCGAATATCCTTAAAGTCGTGATCGAAGAAAATCTCGGCCTCGATGTCGAGCTGCAAAACGGCACC
>CALJYH010000118.1 GCA_937984095.1 uncultured Gammaproteobacteria bacterium
CATTTTGCAGGTTAAATTGATCCAGGTCGGTATTTTAAGTCGGTGATTGCGCGAATATTGGCGCATGGCGAACAAGAAACCAGTTTCACTGAATTACACAAAACTCTACCAGGCTTGTAATCTGCGGCAGTTTGAATTTAAAACCACGGCAGATCTCCAGCCACTGGATCAACCTTTGGGTCAGGATCGGGCGCTGGAGGCCATTGAATTTGGTGTCGATATTGAGCAACAGGGGTTCAACCTGTTTGTAGTGGGAGATACCGGCCTCGGCAAGCACGAGCTGGTGCAACAGATCCTATCGCGACATGCTCAGGCCTCAGATGCTCGATCCGATTGGTGCTATGTGAATAACTTTGCCAATCCGCAACAGCCAAAACTGTTGAAATTGCCGGCAGGCATGGGCCAGAAATTGCGCCTCGACATGCAATCGCTGGTTGAGGATTTATTAACCTTGTTACCGTCATCGTTTCAAAGCGAGGAATATCGAAATCGGCGGCAGGAAATCGAGCAGGAATTGCAGGATCGACAGGAACAGTCCTTCCGCGAACTCGACAGGGAAGCCGAGGAAAAAGGAATCATCATCATGCGCACACCGGGCGGTTATACCATGGGACCGATGGTCAATGGCCGCCTGCTTGACCAACAGGAATACGCGAAACTCTCGGAAAGCGAAAAAAAGCGCATCGAGTCTTTAATCGCGGATCTGCAGGTCAAATTGCAGACCATCCTTCAGGAGATGCCCCTGGTGCAGCGTGAGCATCTGCAGCAAATCAAGGCTTTGAACCAGGAAATCACCCAACACACGGTCGAGCAGTTAATCGCCTGGATGGAAAATAGCTATCGTGACCAGCCCGATGTCATGGAGTATCTGCAAGCTGTAAAGGAGAATGCAATCAGGGGCGTCGATGCCTTTCTCCCCTCGGAGCGGGCCCAGGAAACCGATAATATCGCCAGTCGCGTTGCAGAGTTCCACGCCTTTAGTATCAACGTGATACTGGATAATACGGATACCACGGGTGCCCCTACCGTTTTTGAAGACAATCCCACATACCAGAACCTCATCGGTCGAGTCGAATATGTTTCCCAGATGGGAACGCTGGTGACGAACTTTACCCTGATCAAATCCGGGGCCCTGCATAGAGCCAACGGCGGTTACCTGATTCTGGATGCCTATAACCTGTTGAGGCATGGCTTTGCGTGGGAAGGTCTCAAGGGGGCGCTCAAATCCCGGGAAATCAAGATTCAATCGCTGGAACAGATGTTGAGCCTGGTGAATACAGTCTCGCTTGAACCAGAATCGATGCCACTCGACGTTAAGGTGATCCTGGTCGGTGAACCCTGGCTTTACTACCTGCTGAGGGGCCATGATCACGAGTTTGAACAGTTATTCAAAGTCTCGGCGGATTTTGCACAAACCACAAAAAGAGATGCCGAAAGCACGCTTGACTATGCCCGCATGATTGCAGCGGTGCAGCAGAAATGCGGGGCCAGGCCGCTAGATAAAGGGAGCGTTGGGCGCATTATCGAGGAAGCGTCGCGCAGCGCGGGCGATAGGGAAAAGCTTTCATTGCATATGGATGACATGCGCGATTTGTTGAACGAGGCCAATTACTGGGCCGGCAAGACAAATAGAAAAATCATACGCCTGGCAGATGTCGAGCAGGCAATCGATAAGCGGACCCGTCGGCAGGACCGATATCGTGAACTGTTACAGGAACAGATTCTGCGCGGTATAAAGCTCATCGATACGGAGGGCAGCAGGATTGCCCAGGTAAATGCGTTGTCGGTATTGCAAATTGGTGCTTATCGTTTTGGCCAGGCCTCACGCATCACCGCTACTGCGAGGCTTGGACGCAGTGGTGTCGTCGATATCGAGCGCGAGGCCAAACTGGGCGGTGAGATTCATTCCAAAGGAGTCATGATTCTGTCGTCCTACCTGGCCCATCGTTATGCCGCGAATCAACCGTTGCCGTTAGCCGCTAGCCTCGCTTTCGAACAGTCATACGGTATGGTCGATGGCGATAGCGCCTCGGCTGCGGAATTATGCGCGCTATTATCAGCACTCGGTGAAATTCCGCTCAATCAAGCGCTGGCGGTTACCGGCTCGATCAATCAACTGGGTGAAATCCAGGCAATTGGGGGGGTTAATGAAAAAATCGAGGGATTTTTTGAAATTTGCGCCACCCGAGGCTTAAACAAGAAACAAGGCGTCATTATTCCCGCAGCCAACCAGGTGCACCTGATGCTGCACAAGGATGTGCGTGAAGCAGTAAAAAAGAGGGAATTTTTTATTTACCCCGTTGAACAAGTCGAAGACGTTATGCGACTGCTCTCCGGTCTGGAACCGGGCCAGGCTGACTTGAAGGGTGCCTATCCTCGGAAGAGTTTCAATTACCGGGTGCAACAGCGCATCGAAAAGCTGCAAAAAATGCAAAAACAATACACCCGGCAAAATGGTGCAGGGGAATCGAGCACTGTTTCGGGTAAAAAGCAATGACGGCAAAAAATTCGAACGACAAACAGCAAGCGGTGATGCTGGCGGTTGATGTTAGCAATTACTCTGTTACCACGGTCAACCTGGCGGTGGAAATGGCAGCATCGGTTCAGACTGGTTTGCTGGGTTTATTTATCGAAGATGAAGATCTGCTCCAGGTCGCAGGATTACCATGCACCCGCGAGATAACCCTGACAACAACACGTGAACGTCCTACCAGTATTGATCAGATGCAGCGTTCGCTGCGTTCGGTAGCCCGGCAGTTCAAACAAACATTACAGCAGGAAGCCCAGGCATCGCGAATAACCTGGCGCTTTGACACGGTCCGCGGGCGGATGCGGGATATCGGGCTAACATCCAAACGGGATGTGACCTATACGATTCTTGATCAGTCGTTGTCGCATCGATTGAAACCCTCTAGGCAGGTTCGCAGAACCCGAAAGGTTTTATTGATTTTAGATGACTCGCCCCGTCAGAAGCTCGCGCTAAGCGTGGTGTTGCGTCGCTTTCATCACGAAAAAATTGAACTAACCGTGGTCGGCGAAGATCCCGAGCGGATATTGTCGTCGGCGCTAACCTCACCGATTACGGGTAAGGATAGCGAGTTAGTGTTGATCAGGTATCATCGTGACGATCTTTTTGAATTGCTCGCTCGAGCCGGCCCCGGCTTCGACTGCGCAATCATGTCGCGACACGAGAATGAGGCTGAATTACCTCGCATTCTGAATGCTCTGCGTTGCCCGACGATACTGGTCTCATAGATTTAATAATGATTCGAGCCAGTATTACCCGAGGGTACTCGATTCACCCGTTGAACACGTACAGATCCAGTTTGTTCGAGTTGGGTTCCTTTTGAAAGCTATTTTCAAATTCGAATCCCAGTTTGCAAAGCAGTTTACCCGAGGCCACGTTATCCGGGGTCAGAATAGCGATTATGCGCGATATTCGGAGCTTGATGCGGCCGTATTCAAGAACCGCGGTGGCCGCTTCGAATGCATATCCCTGTCTTCTGAATTCTGGCAGAAACGCAAATCCGAGCTCGACATCATCGAGTGTTTCACGTTTCAGCAATCCACAGATGCCGAGTGGTGTACCATCTTCTTTGAGTGAAACGTGGTTCAGGCCAAAACCCAGATTTCGATACATTTCAAGGGAGCCTGTTTCGATGTAGGTTTTGGCGTCTTCGAGGTTCGAGACATTCTTATCCCCGATATAGCGGATCCACGCCGGGTCGGTGACCAGGGTATAAATGAATGCCGCGTCGTCAGGTTCCAGCCATCGAATTTTTAAATGACGGGTTTCGATGGCTAACGGCTTTATCAATTGGGCTCTAGGAGGGCAGGAAGTCGATTGGATAAGTGACCGTGATTTCAGCCACGTTGGAATTGCTGAACTTGAATTTTTTTATCTTTAGCATCAGTTTGCGTTCGAGTGCTTCGTCTCCCAGCTCGCTGGATAGAATTTTAACCGCGGTCACCTTTCCGCCAGGTGCGATTGTCAGTTCGACGACAACCTTTCCGGTCAGTGATGGGTTTTTGCGTAACGCGCGATTGTAGATATTAAAAATACCACCTTTATTTTGCTGGAAAACACGTTCGATTTCATCTGCGCTGCGTTTGGCGCCCGTTCCCTTTTGGGATTTCGATGTCGACGCCTTGGCAAGCTTTTTACTGTCAGATTCGATTTTACTTTCAACCCTGGTGGTCTGACGTTGCGTTAACTCATTGGTTTTTATGGTTCGGTTGAGGGTATCTGTTTTAATCCCTCCACTGGTTTTTTGAGCGTTTGAGGTCAGCAGATCGCTAGCAGTAGCGACTTTGACTTCCTGTTTGCCAGTCGTCTGTTGAGGCAGTTTGAGCACATCGTCAAGTGCGAAGCTTTCGCGCAAATCTTCGAGTTCGTCACTTAACGCGATCAGGCCACTTTTCTTGGCGACTTCGCGAGCATCTGGCTTCTTAACTTCTTTTTTCTTTTCCTTCTTCTTCTCTTTAGGTTTTTCCTTCTTTTTCTCAGGCTCTTTTTTCTTTGCTTCCTTGGGTTTTTCTTTCTTCGGTGGCGGTGGTTTAATCTTTTGTTTTTCCAGGATCAGCTTCGCGAGGCGAGGAGATACGTCGACCAGATTTTTCTGCACAACTTCCGGTAACTTGATCGTATTCAGTACCACGCCAGCGCCCAGAAACAGCAGCAGCGTAACTATCATGATCCGGCGAAAACTGCGGTCTTCCTTATGGTCGACCCAGGGTAAATCCGGTTCCGGTACCGCGACTGCCCTTGCCATCAGGTCTCCGCCGCCTTCTGATTTACCGCAAATGAAATGTTTGTATATTCAGCACCAGCACAAGTCAGCATGATCTTTTTCAGCAGCTGGTAAGGAATTTCCTGATCTCCCATAATCGTGACGCCTTTCTTGTCGGCAATGTCCTTGACCGTTACCGAGGCATTTCTCAGCGCAATAAACAGGGGCTTGATCGAGTTCTTATCACCTTTGAGCGCATCCTTGACCGTGACAATGGCTTTTCCCTGCAAACGTATTACACGCTCATCGACCGCGATTACCAGGTTTCGCGCGGGCAGTTTTTCGGCCGCTGCTTCGGGTAATACAATGTTCTTGGGCGAGGGTAGTACCTGGGTGCTGGTCGCATTGACGAGCAGGAAAAATACCAGGATCGTAAAAATATCCATCAACGACACCATGTTCAACGCGGCGTTTCGGCTCTGACCGCGTTTGTGGTGCTGCTGCATGCGTTTGGCGCGTCTGGAATATTTCATTCGATCATAACCCTGTGATTACTTGGCCGCGTCGCCAATCGATATGTCCGGGAATAGTTCGGCGAAGACCCATTCTCCGTCAACCTCGGCTCGATAAGAACGCGAGCTATCCATAGCCCTGATTAAATCATCGTATCGAGTCTTCTGTTCTGCCAGGATCGTGATATTGGTATGCTCCGGGATCCGCGCTTTTACCTGTTTCAGGGTTTCCTTCAATTTTGCGAAGTTATGCTCCTTGCCTTTCGATGGTATCCGCTGGATGAGTCCCAGGCGATTGTCCGACAGCACCAGCATCTTCTGTCGGATGGTTATGCGCAGTTCGTAAGGCGGCTTTTTCGGTTGCTTGCTATCTTGCGCGCTCGGCGGAGGCAGGTTTAAATCGAGTATGGTGATATGACTGAAAACAGCCGTCATCAACAAAAACGGTACCAATACCACCATCAGGTTCATGAAGGCAGTAATATTCAGCTCAGCAGCAGGATGCTTGCGTCTGTGTACTCGTTTTGACATTGGAGTACTTACTCAGCGTTGTTTTTAACGCGGGACAAATGATTAACGAACTTGACTACAGTCATCTCTAGACTGTCGACGATTTCGGTCGTCTTGGTTTGTAACACCGTGTAAAAGAACAGCAGCGGAATGGCAACAATGAGTCCAAATGCGGTTGTATTCATCGCCACCGAGATGCTGGTCGAAAGAATCTCCGCTTTCATCGAAGGATCGACCTGGGCGACCGCGGTAAACGCCTTGATCAATCCGATAATCGTACCCAGCAGTCCCAGCAGCGTGGCGATATTGGCAAACATCGCGAGATAGTGGGTGCGTTTTTCAAGGCGTGGTATCGCTTCCATGATGCTTTCGTCCATCGCCGCTTCGAAGTCATCCCGACGACGGGCAGACTTGTAGTGCTCGATGCCCTGCAGCAGGATCCGGCTCACCGTGGCGCTTGATTTGCTGGCGAGTTGGCTGGCACTGTTGACCTCACCTTTCGCCACCAATGGCATTAGCTTGGCAATCATGTGGCGATTTTTCGTTTTTGCAACGGTGAGGTGTAACCAGCGTTCCACGGTGATCGCTAGGCCAATGGCCAGAACAATCAGGATCGGGTACATGAATGGCCCACCGTCCTGGAAAAACCTTATTACTGTAATTAGCATTTCATTCATTGCGAGAGTCTCCGCGGTCTCTGGTCAACTGCCGGTTTATTGCAGTTTTGCCTTTGAAAATATGGCATCGTGATAGTGAATTTTTCGTTTGAAAGCGGCCCTTTCGATAGGCGTCAGTTTTTGATCCATAATGCTCGCAATCGGCGGTGACGAAATCTCGAAACGTTCCGCCGATTTCCATGGAACAATATATAAAACCCTGGGCAATTCCTTGTTTCCGGTTATCTCGGTGCCTTCCATCTGCAATCTTTCTTGGGCACTCACATAAGCACTACTTGAAATAGCAAAGATTACGAAAAATGCGAGCGAAAGTTTTCTCATTTACTTATCCCTGTGACTGTGTGGTGGTTGATTTCAAGCGTCGCTGAATATCGATGATCCAGCCGGCAACCTGGGTATCTTCCTCGCTAACCAGGGCTTGATACTTCTGATAATGCCGTAGTGCCTGTTTCAGGTCCTGCAGGTATATATCAAAGAGGATGCCGAGGTTCAGGTGTGCAGATGCATAGTCAGAATCGATCGCGATGGCGCGCTGATAGTGAGTACGAGCTTCGTTAAATTGTCCCTTTCGACGCTGCAGGATACCAAGATGGTTGTGCGCGACCGCATCCTTATTGTTACGAGCCATTGCCTGCTTGAAAGCCTGCTCGGCGAGATCTGGTTTCTGTAGTTTGAAGTAAGCCAGCCCGAGATTGGTAAAAACATAGGTTTTATCGGGTGCATCGTTGCTAATTTGAACCAGAAGCTCCAGTGCGCGCTCAGTCTTACCACTTTTTAGCGAATCCAGTGCCTGCTCATAATATTGCTGGTTAATGTCAACCGGCTCCAATTCAGCCGCAGGCTCTTCAACCGTCGGCGAGGTTGCTTCGGCAGGTTTCGGTAAAGACGCCTTGTCGGGGCCGCTTTGGCAGGCCCCTAGCAGCAATGCGGCAAGCAATAGCGCTACTCTGTTATTGAATATCGACATAAATATTGGTGCTCTCTACCCTGGCATAGCGAAACGGCATGAGTTCACCCAGAGCCTGCAAACTCTTCTTCGTGGGTTCATCGTAAGTGCCTGTGGGAATACGTTTGAAATTGGCAAGGTGTATATCAATCGCCTTCTCTTCGAATGGAAAGGCCTGTTCCTCCAGCAACAGTTCATACTCTTCGAGTTGCTCTTCGTCAAGACCCTTCGGTCTTTGAGAATTCATTAACGACCTGGCGAAGTCATTATAGATTTCGGCAATCTGGAAAGTAGCTTCGGTAGTTACCTCCTGGACCTGGTACTTCATTGCCTTGCTGTAGGCATCGATCGATTGCTGCATCAACTTTTTCTTTTTACCCAGGCTGGTTTTCAACGGTATCGTCAGCTTGGCCTTTTTGTAGGATCGATGCAGCGGCTGGATTAACTCCATGCTGGCGTTAGCGGCCAAATATTTGCTACGTGCACTGCGCTCCGATTTTCCAGCGGCATCCGCGCGGATAATTTCATTAAGCCAGAAATTTCGGTTCTTGGTATCGTTTTTGGCGCGATAGGATTCTGCAATTTTATGGCGCAATTCAATCGAACGCTCAAGCGGGTAGGGGTAGGCCTTGACATACTTCTTGTAGATCGCAATTGCCTGATCCGGTTGACCGTCTTGCTGATACAACTCGGCAGCACGCCACATCAGGTCTCGCTTGCGTTCTGCTGTTCCGGGAAGATTCGATAACGCCAGGATTTCTCGAGCCGCCTGCGACTGGTCACCATTTTTACTGTAGGCGAGTGCAAGCTTCTCGGTGACACCATCTTTGAATTTTTTATCGCGGGGGTATCGCTTGCGAAAAGCTTCCAGTTG
Organism: uncultured Gammaproteobacteria bacterium; assembly: GCA_937984095.1. Taxonomy (GTDB): domain Bacteria; phylum Pseudomonadota; class Gammaproteobacteria. The sequence goes on from CALJYH010000118.1 coordinate 8,250, forward strand.
CGCGATCGTCGTTGGCCAGTCTTCGAGTTGAATATACGCGGTAGCTGCGTCGTAGTCGGCTACCACGCGCTTGGGTGATTCCGGAACGACCTGGCCAAGTCGGGTGAAATTTTGTGCTGCGAGCAGGTGATTGCCGGCATCACGCGCGAGTTCTCCCTGTTTGTAAATACTCGAGGCAATTTGCTCGCGCACTGCTTTTCTCTTCTTATCCTGTTTTGGCAAAAAGGTCAGCAGGGTTATATAGGATGCTTCAGCCGCGGGGTAATCCGCGGTTGAAAACTGTGCATCAGAAAGTATGGTCCAGGCGGTTTGCCTTGTTGGTTTGTCGACTTTCTTGTTTTCAATCAGTCGGTTAGCCGATGCGATTGCTTCGGGATAGTTCTTCCACTTGTAGAATTGTTGAGCGGTTTGGAGTTCAACTACCGATATTCTTGAGTCATCGGGATAAGTGGTGGTAAAGCGAACCGCTGATTTGATGCGCTTCTTGCGCAACGCCAGAATGTCGCTCGCGTTGGTTGTCTTGAACAGGGCGTCAAAGGCTATCAGTGCCGCATAGCCTGCCTCGGCACTGTTTTTGTGTGGTTCATAGTTATAGGCCGTTTTCTGGTACTCGTCGATTGCCTGCGGATATTGACCGGCATCGTACAGGCTTTCAGCGAGTAGAAAATTGATCTGTGGCGCGCCCGGATCATTCGGGAAAGATTTCAGGAAGCGGCGATACCAATCTGCCGAAACCCTGTAATCTTTTGCTTTCTTGCTGGCACGGGCGAGCGCATGAAAATGGGTGGCCAGCTCGGTCATGTGCAGCACCAGGGTCCTGGTCAGCGTCTGCTGGGTATTCTGCTCCTGCAGTGCCCAGTATTCGCTGTTTACGTCATAACGGTTCACGAACGCGATCTTTTCTTTTAGCACTAGATCCGAATACCCGGCTTGCTGGAAGGTCTGGATGGCGCGCTGGTGAAAAAACGGCGTATGCGAAGAGTAGGGATACTGCTTGGTATAAGCCAGAAATAGATCCGAGCCGTCAATGATCCGTTTTTTATCGAGGTACAGCTCACCTAGCTTCAGGTAAAGTAATGGTTCGTAGTCGCGTTTGCCGGCATCTTTGAAATAACTTGAAATATAATACTTCTCTTCCTGGTAGGAAAAACTAAGCGAGACGACGCGTACCACATCGTCAAGCAGTTCCTGCTCGGCCCGGGGCAGCTTTGGATTGAAACCAATTTCATTAATTTTATTTTGTGCAAGATTCAGGTCGAGCAGCTGCGTATAGCTGGCCAGGGCCTCACGATAACGACTTTGCTTGAACTGGGTCCAGCCGTACTTGTACAGTGCCTTTTCGTAAAACAGCGAATCCGGATAATCACTAACGACCTTACCGTAGGCTTGTTCCGCTGCCTGATATTCACGCGCGACGAAGAGGTTCTCGCCACGGCGAAACTGGACTTCATCCATGTATTGAGAATTGGGGTACTCGCGAGCAATTCGATTTAATGCGGCAAACGATTTTTCAGTCTCCGCTTCGAGCGCATAAGCGCGTGATAGCTGGTACAGGATCATGTCGTTAGTTTCGCGCTCGGGATACTTCTTGAGGTACCCTTCATAGATTCCGATCGCATGCAGTGTATCTTGCTTTCCCATTTGCTGGGTTGCCTCGTCATCAGAGATCTGGCTGTCCAGGCTGGATTCGAGTTCCAGGTCGGCCAGGCGCCGCAATTCATCTCCGGTACCTTCGCCGTCGGCGGTAATGGCCACCAGGTCGCGAAAACTTTGAATTACCTGCTTGGGATCAACTTCAAAATTGGCCTGTGGCTCCAGTTCTGCAGTCTCCAGCAAGGGCGGCAGATCCTCCAGGTCCGCAATCGTCGGGCCGAAATCGACTCCGTCGGAACCGCAAGCGGCCAGGGCTGCGACCAACAGCATGATTTGCAAACGATGGGCGAGGATTCTGATCATTGCTCTGCGGCCAGCCTGTCGTAAAGTTTGGCCAGTTCGAAGCGGGCATTCAGGCGCAGTTGCACGATATGTTGCTGTTGCTGGCGAATTGCGTCAATCGCCAGTTGGTTGATAAGTTTTTCCTGGGCCGTTATCAAGCTGGCGACCCTATTGCGTAGATCACGGATTCGTTGCGTTTGTCCGCTGATAAGACCCTCGAATAATCCGAATTCCAGATCGGTTCGTTCGGTAATGCCACGCAAGCCCTTAACCCGCTGTTCAGATTCGGATAATGCTCGATCCAGCAGTATCAATTGTTTTTTTGATTTCCAGAATCGAACTGGAAAATCGGTAGCCAGCTCGTAATTTAATAATCCTGACAACAGTCGGAACATATCTTGCTGGTAAACCGTGTTGCGTTCAGGCGCAATCTTATCAATTGTCGAGGCAACACGCTGCAGTCGTGACAAATGATCCTGCTCCTCCGGGGTTGCGAGTGCCGCGAAATCTTCACTCGACTCAATTGCATAAACCCGCGTGGCAAACTGGTCTCTCCGCTCCCGCAACTGATCGAGTTGCTCGAAATTGCTGGACTGCTGCAGCAGCGGTAGTTTCTGCTCGAAACCGCGGCGACGCTCCTCCAGCATCAGCTCCAGAGCGGGAAAGTTGGTGCCCCAATACTTGAGCGAGTCGCGGATATCGAGTAATTCCTGGTAGCGTTTAATTTCACGTTGAAACTCGGTCGAAGCCAACAGGATATGCAATTGCGGGGTCACGTCTGAACTTGGGGGTAAACGCTGCAGGCTACTGCGATCGTAGAGAATCGCGTTTTCACGCAGTGCCGCGATTAATCCACCATTTTCTATCGACTTGATCGAGTTATCGAGTACCTGCAGCTGCAAATCAAATTGTTTTGCCGCAATTTGATAGTGACTTACCGCGAGCTTGTCCTTACCCGATTCGGCATAGTTGGTGGGAATCGCCAGGATCGCTTCCTGTGTCGCCGCATCTACTGCATTACGCTGCAGTAGCAAACGCCAGGGGATCATTGCCTTGTCGAATTGCTCAAGTCGGTACCATGCCCAGCCGGATGCGAGTAGCGCCTGGTTACTCAAGGGCCCTTCAAGTCTAATACGGGACAGGCTCTCCAGCGCTGGCTCAGGCAGTTCCATGCGTAATTGTTTGAGCCCAAGCGACAGATTTGCGCGATCGCGCAGCGCATGCAGTTCGGGCGACTGTGATTCCAGCTGCCCGATTTTTTCGAGCAGAGCCTTACCCGACTCGTAACGACCGTCCTCGATGAGGGTCACAGCCAGGTTGTAGCGTGCGTAGATTTTCCAGATTGATTTCGAATTGATTTGGTTACTGAGGTCTGCGGCCTGATCATACTCGCCTGCGCCCAGGTAAAGGTTGGTTAACAGGTATTTTCTTTCAGACTCGATGTTGTCGGGCAGTTGATTGTTGATGCGTGATAGCAGATCAAGTGCGGGTTCATAGTACCCCTGTTCATACCGTAGCTGAGCAAGGTTGAACCAGATTCGATTTTGTATCGAGTCTGAAACCTCGGCAGATAACAAGCGGGCAAACAAATCGCGTGATTCTTGGTAGAGTCCGTACCCGTAATACAAATCGGCGAGCAGCAGGTTGGCCTGGTTGATCTGACCGCGTGTGCGCGGTCTTTCCTTGGCTATCATCAAATGAGTTATCGCTGACAGCCTGTCGTCTTGAAAAAACTGGTAAAGCGCGCGCCCGTAATCGAGGTCTTCTACCCGGTGTTCCGCCAGTTGCTCCGCGTAAAGTTGGCTGCAGGCACAGCTCAGCAGTAGCGCGTAAAGCAGGCGGCTAATGCTGCTTGATACGCGCCCTGTTTTATGTTGAAGGCGTTTATTCCCAGACACGCACATCAAACTGGGGCTGTTCCTTACCGGTGTCATCGGCAATCATAAACTCCACGAATTGAGGTTCGGTGGTTTTTTCGATCACAACTGTTTCACCAAGTCGATAGTCCCGACCCTTGGGCCCAACCCCGGTAAAAATCAAGATGATCTCGTGTTCACCCGCAGGCAGGTTGCCAATATACAGGCGCTGTACACCGCCACGCTTGAGTGCAGCCAGTTCACGCTCGGTGTACAGGTGATTGGCGATGTTCTTGTCATCAATTTTCAGCTGAATAGAATCGAGGCTGAACAGGGCGCCAGCGTTCATCGACAGGAAAACACTGAACTGGGTATTTGACGGGAACAGCAGGTCTTCTTCCAGGATGAACAGGTCGCGGTTTAACGACAACACTTCCTTTTTCAGGGCTTCGATGTCGGTATCGAGCGATGTTTCCTCAGAGCTGTCTTCGTCAAGTGACTCGGCATCCGTTTCGGTTGCTTCATCCTGTTGCGAAATGTCGATTTCACCCTCGATAAGTTCCGAGGAAGTATCCTGTGCCGAAACAGGAAAGGCGAGGTAAACAAGAAGGATGGCAGTAAGGCTGATAATTTTCATAGGTCTGCTGATTTTATGGACTACTGTACTTTGGCTTCAGGGACTTCAAAGCCAGAAGAATAATGAACCTTTCCGGCGTTATCGATAACGATAGCGTCGAATCCTTCCAGGCTCTCGATCATTGCTATACCGTCAATCGCGCCCAGAATAAAAATACTAGTAGATAAAGCGTCAGTTGTCAGCGCGTCGGGGCCGATAACGGTGGCACTCCAGCTCGCCGTCGCAGAACGCCCAGTGGAAGGATTGATAATATGATGCACACGACCGCCGTTTTCGACAAAAAATCTCTCGTAATCACCAGAAGTCGAAATCGCACTTTCGCTGAGCGGCAGGCGCAGGGCAATGCCGGTAGGATCGCGTGGGTGCTGGATACCGATGACCCAGGGGTGGCCCCCGCGATCGCCAATAATGCGGCTGTCTCCTCCTGCACTGACCAGGGCTTTGTCGATGCCACACTGGTCGATGATATCGACGGCACGGTCGACCGCATAGCCCTTGGCGATGCCGCCAAGATTGATACGCACCGAGTCGTTGCCAAACTGAACTTTATTGCCCGAAATCATAATATGATGATAGTCGATAGCCGGCAGTTTCTCCGAGATAGATGCATCGCTAGGCTGCTGACGTTTGCGATAATCGTAGGCATAGCCGATGCTGGCATAGGTGATATCGAATGCACCCTGCGATATCTCTGAGAAATGAATCGATTTCCTGATAAGGTGCATCATTTCATCGCTGATTTCAACGGCGCGAATGACAGCGTTATTATTGATGTAGGTGAGTTCGCTATCTTCTATATACGAGCTCATCAGCGCTTCGATGCGACGCATCTCGGTGAAAACTTTTTCGCTGCATTCATTTGCAATGGCGGTTTCGTCATGCCAGAGTTCGACCGAAATCCGGGTGCCCATGATGTCGCGCTGCTGCTGCTGCCAGTCCGCGAGTGCGGGTGTCTGGCTGAACAGCTGCAGGGCCAGGAAGACGAACGGGGCTAAAACCTGCTTAGGCAAACCACTGGTTTTGCCTGCCAGATACTCCGACATGGAAGCGTACCTAAATCAGGTAGCTTATACCAAAGAACCAAATGAAATAAAGCTGTCCAGGTTTGCCTGATTGCCGAGGCCGTGATTCGGGAAGATGCTGGTGAAGGCACTGGTATCTCCCGGAGACACCTGTCCGTTCACTGCCATGTAATTCAGTATCACCATATTGACCAGCAGGTTGACGTTATTCGCTGCTGGCGTGGCCGAGGTGACCACGGAAGCACCTGCATCCATGCGTCCGATCTGGCGTGTGCCGACCAGTGTGGGCGCGGCTGTAGGATCGAATACCAGGAAAAACGAACAGGCGGTCGAGGAATTATCCCCGGTCCATTCACCCTTGCCGCCGCCGCCGAGCGTGACATTGCCGTTGCCGTCGGTACCGCCGTTTGGCGCCGCACTGTCGTCGACCCGGCCATTGCTTGCGACCGAGCCATCGCTGAACACATAAATCATCAGCGGAGAGGCCAGCAGGCGCGCATATTCGAGGCATGCGCCGATGCAGCGTCCAGCCCGCAGATCCCGGTTTTCACCGGCGATTCGATCGCCGGTGTGATAATCGTAACCGCCCATGGTGATGCAGCCGCCGGCAGCGTAGCCATTCATAACCATTTTCATGACCGAGGCGGTTTTTCTGAACTCGCCATCGTTGTTCAGTTCGTTGGCCGAAAAGATCGGACCGGCAATATTGGTATCGATCGTCGGATCGACTTCGACGCCAGCAAAGCGGTCGGCGATGTCGGACGCCTTGAGGTAGCCGCAGCGCACCAGGTCCTTGACCACGTCGTCGTTGGTCAAGCCGGTGTCGATGGTACCCAGCTGGAGTTTCTTGTGAGTGATCCGGGTGATGGATTCCATTACCGTGGTGACGTCGTCCGGTCCCAGGATCGTGGTCAGGTCACCGACATCCACGAGCCCGGTGACGTCGCTGGGACGGTCTACCTTGGTGGGTTGGAAGTTGGGGTCGATGTACATCGCCGGCGCCATCGAGTTGCCGCCCGAGACGCTGCTGCGTGAACCGATTAGGTCGACCACGCTGCCGCGCGCGCCGGCCATCGCCAGCGGGTAGAGCGGATTATGCGGGTTGTTGCCGGTGTCGTTGTCCGAGCGTGCCGGAATCACGGCGCCATCGACATTGCCGATTACCGCGCTGGCTTTCTCGAGAATGCCTAACAGCATCGGGCTGTCTGCGTGGAACATCAGGTTCAAGTCACTATTGGTAAAGTCTCCGTTGCTAGCGTTAAGCAGCGTCACCCCGGTGTCATCCTGGCCGGGCAGCATGTCGCCGGGCAGGCCGAGTTTGCTGTAACCGGCCGTAGACAATAGATCCATCTGGCCGCCGCCCTGGCCGACTAGCACGTTGGAGCCGGCAAAATTAGCGCCTCCAGCCAGGTCAAAGGCGATAAAGGGTACGCTTTGACCTGCGCCGACACCGCCCAGGATACAGCCGATATCGGTGGCGAGGGCGTCAAGGTCGGGTGCGACCGCTGCGCGCGCCATATTCGGATTCGCGAACATACCGAAGGCGCCGGCCGAAAGCAGGCTTGCTGAGCCGGTCATCAGGCCCTGGCGGATAAACTGCCGTCGGGTGACAGGACGCCCGTGGTCTTCGTACAACAACGGTGCCTGGGGTGGGATGTACTGGTTCTTTTTGAATCTGGCCATGATATTCGATTCCTATTGTACTAGCATTACTGCGCCACCGGTGGCGACGGCGCAGACGGCTTTCACGATTTGAGCAGTTCGTGCGGTGGTGTTAACGCCGTCCGAGAGCATTTCTGTAATCAGGCTGCTGTAGGCATCGCCCGACAGCGCCGGGTCGAGGTCTTGTGACAACAGTCCCGGTGCGCTCAGTAAATCAGCGATTTCCAGTTCCGCCGGTTGCGTATTCAGATTATTCGCGGGCGTGACCTGGTCGACGTTCATCGCCGCGGTCAACAGCGGATTGATGATCGCATCGCGCTGCGCCTGGGTGACAAACGCGTTTTGCGCGGTATCGCCGAAGCTGAAGTTGAGTAGGTCGAAATAGCCCGGGTTGTTGTCAACCAGTTCACTACAGGAAGTCAGCGCGAGTTGCGCGATCGCCATCTGGTGCGAGGGCAGGAAGGCGCCGATCGTCTCTACCGTCGGCAACTGCTGGACGTAGTCGTCGTAAACCGCTTCGACCGCCGTGTTGGTGACCGGGACTCCGGTGATCGCAGCGATGGTTGCATTGATTTCCTGGAAGGTGCGCATGCCGATATCGGATTCGAGCGGATCGGTCGGATCGATCGGGTCAGCTGCTACCGTCGGAACGATATCGCTAAAGGCCCTGGTCACACCGTTGAAATCCTCGAAGGTCAGGAAGAACTCGTCGCTGTCGGGGCCTTTTTCGAGCGAAATAATGGTGCCCTTCGAGGACAGTTCCCGGCCGGTCGCCGGGTCGTAGGTGGCGGAGATGACGCTGGTGTCGAGGTTGGCGTAAGCCTGGCCCGCAAGCGCCTCCTTGCCGTTGATGCCGATACGCAGGCCCTTGATGCTTATGTCTGTGCTCGGAGCACTGCCATCGAGGGTGACAAACGTCGGCTTGTTGAACAGGTAACTGTAGCTGTCGAACTGGGCCACCTCGAATATGATAAAGCTGTTGGGATTACCTACCTCACCGAGGTGGTGGCCGACATAGAATAGCATCAGAAATTTCTGGCCGACGCCAAGGGCAAAGTTCTGATCAATGGCCGCTTGGTCTAGCGCCCTGCTGTGTAGTGCGACCATTTTGACCTGCCCCATCCACGGACGGTTACCCGAAATCTCGTTGCCGAGGATGAAGGCGAAAGTATCGTCCCAGACGTTTGCGATCGGCAATCCCGCTGCTGTGTCAGTCAGGTTATTGACCCGTTGGCCGTTGACGTAAATGCTGCGGCCAGCGCCAGTGCCGAGACGATCCAGAGGGTCATAGTTGATGACGACATGCTGCAGGCTGGCTTGCGCCAACTCTTCGTTGTCTTCCCCGGTGGACATAACGGGTTCGCCATTCGGTGCAGGAATAACCGAGTCAACCCGGTTGAATGACTCGTAGTTGTACATATCCTGACCGAGCGTGAAGTTGCGCGAGAGGTCGCCGCCAGAGTAACTGGCGATATTGGCGTCTTCCTGAGTGACGTTGTTCGGGATAACCCAGGCCTCGATCGCATATTCACCGGTATCCTGGAGATAGGTAAAGATCTTGTCGCTGCTGATGGTATCGGCCTGCGCCCGTCCGCCGGTGAATTCGAGGCCATAGCCGCCAACCCAGTTGACGCTGCCGATCAGGGACAGGTTGATCGACTCGCCAACACCGCTGGTGTCGAACGCGGTCAGGCCAGAGCCGGTTTTGAATTCCCAGATGGCGAATTGATCGGTTTCAGCGCGATTCCCACCGGAGGCGATAATACCTTCGCCGAGGGTTAGTGCCTTACTGGTGACCAGGGTGGGATCGATCGACGAAACCGCAATACCATTGGCAAAATCCGTGATCCTCTGCACCATCAACGTTTCGTCGGGGCCGCAGGTGCTCCAGCAGTTGTGCTGCTCGAACAGGCGCACGGCCAGTCGCGAGTTAGCGGGTGTATCGATGTCCATTTTAGACTTGGCGGCCTCGTAGGCCACATCAACATCGATGTGGGCAAAAAACGGCGCTTGTGCCAAACCCGGGCCTTCGGTGTGGCAGTTCTGGCAGTTATTGAGGTTAATTACCGGATTCGTGCCCGCCACCAGCGGATAAACGGTATCCGCGAAACTGGTGCCGTTGGTGCCGACCGTGGTCGCGGTGGCGGGAAACGACTTGGAGTCGCCCGGGTCCCTGATATTGGCCGGCGCGGTCAGGTTGATCTGGCGCGCCACGGCGCCGCCATTGGCCGCATTTTTCCAGTCGTCGATCCAGCCAGCTATCAATGTGGCGCAGATTGCGGGATTGGTCTCCCAGCAAAAGTGGGTGCCGTTGAGTTTCATGACAAACTCGGCGTTCAACGGATTCATCGTTGGTAGATTCGCGGGTAAAAGTGAAGGATCTTTAGCCACTGTCGCGTCGTAAGCAACGTTAACATTGGAGGTATCGAAGAATAACGGGGTAACCGGCGTGCTCGCTTCCGAGTTATGACAGCCGCCGCATCGGGTTACGTCGGTCACGTTCCGCCACAGGTAGTACTGGAAATTACTGACAGCGATGTCGCGCGCTGCCGGACCGATGTAAGCGGACTGGTTGGCGGTGTTACCCAGGTTCGGGTTAGTCGAGGTGCCGACGCCGCCACTATCGCAGGCCGACATCATCGCGCCCAGCGCTAGCAGCGAAATAATCTTAAGAAAAGGGTAATTTTTATACATGTTCAACTCCCTTTGCAGTATGCGGCGACGTCGGTGAAGACTTCGCGCATGTTGTAGCCGCTTCCGATAAAGTTGGAAACGAATCCGTCGCGCGCGCTGCGGTCACCGGCAAAACTATTGGGGTCACGCAGGCAGATCGCCTCGAAAGCCTTGTCTACCTGGCACTGGGCGAAGGCTTGACTATTGGACAATTCGATGCCGAGAGATTTCGCGCCGTTGCCGGTTTCATTGCCTTTGGCATCGGGATTGGTGAGCGGTCCCCAACCGGTAGCACTCGGGCCGTCATCGGCGGGCCGGAGTCCGAGCTTCGAGTTGGGGCCGTTGCGCCAGTAGTTGATCCAGCTGTCGTCGATGGTCTCATGACCGTACTCGAAGTTATTCTCGTTGATATTGTGCTTGAGCGATACGCCGGTAGTAGGATCGAACAGGGGGTTGCCGGTGTCCTGGTAGAGCATTCGGCCAGCGGCACTATCCCATTCGTAGAAGGCGAAAGCGCCCGCCATGCCGTCCATGCCAGCGTGGCAGCCGACGCAACCATTCATGTAGAGACGGCTGTCGCCACCGGGGCTGCGCGATACATCGCGACGAACCTTGTCGGGAGAACGCGAGACATCCTTGAGCGGTTCGAGATCGGTACACAAATGGTTCATTAGCGTGAAGCGGAACATGGCGCGGTTGGTGCCTGCGGAGTAAAACGCCATTGCGCCTGCGCGTGTGGTCATCACACCAGCGGTGGCGCCGCTGGGCAGGCCGGATTCCGAGCTTTGGGTGATCCCTGGCTGGGTTATGGTGCCCTCGAGAATATTCGGATCGGCAAGGTTGCCGACCGTCGGCCCGAGCGCTTCCAGCTGTTCATAATTGTCGTTGTTGCTATTTGAGTAAGCGGCGACGAGACCCGGATCACCGCGATAAATGATGTCGCCGTGCAGTATCTGTCTGAAGTCACCACCATCGCGTATCAGGCCGATGACGGTGGCGGAGTAGTCGTTAAGCGGGGTGAACACCGTTTGCTCTTCGTTAGTCCAGGGGGCGGCGAAATTCTTTAGAGTTACGTTGTAAAAGAACTTGGCATCGGGATTTTGCACGGTGTCGATCGCATATTCAGCCGCGGTTTTACCGGTAGAGTCACTACCCAGTAGTATTTCCATGGCGTCTATTGTCGCGTTAGTAGCGGTAACGCCAGTGAGCCGATCATGGATTCTCTTGGCCTGCGCTCTATCCTGGGCATCGGCCCAGACTGCCTGACTTGTCAGTGCCACCACGATTAACAACGGCAGCGATATTTTATTAATCTTTCCCATCAGTATCCCCATCTATCTCCGTATCAACAGCTGTTGCGCGGCCTCAAGGCCTAAGGTCTAAATCTAGCACAGCGAGTTATCGTGAAATGGATAAACGGCGTTAATTAAGTCACAAAAAGCTCAATTACACCTGACCATTTTATTATTGCTGTTAAGCTCAGAACTGTTACCTCGTAAATGCAGTCCGCGTGTTAAACGCAATACTCTATTTTACGAGACTGACTCACTCTCACGTATACCGTTCGTAAGCAAAAAAGCACGTTTGGTCAGAATTCGAAAGCGGGATATATAAAATCGAAGATACAATATAAAACAATGACATACGGACGCTCCGCCTTGTACTAACTTAAAGGAAATAATGAAGCATACGACAGCCTTATATTCACGCATACTGACGAGACCAGGACAGTGGATGGAATCCCAGTTTCACTGGCTTGGACTGGTTGTGCTGTGCACCGCAGTTGTCGCCCTTAGCGCCTGCGATCCCGGTTCTGACTCAGGCGATGGGATCGATCCCGGTATCGTCGAAATACCGATTGCCTACGTCAAGCGTCCGATCCCGGTCGACGACATGGGCAACGAAATACAGGCCGACGTGCGCGAGCCGAGGCTGTTCAGTTCCGGTGGCGATGTTTATCTGCGTACCACCGACAATGAGATTAATATCACAAGCTCCGTTACCACCGGTATCGGCGACGTCAAGGGCTTGAACGCCAGCCATGATGGCACCAAGATCGTGTTTTCACTGCGCCTGTTCGACCCTGATCCGAACAATGCTCCGTTTCCCAGCTGGAATATTTACGAATATGATTTAACCGCTAGTCAACTTCGACGAGTTATCTCCACCTCGCTGATTGCCGAGGAGGGTGATGACCTGTTTCCCAGCTACCTGCCCGATGGCCGTATAGTATTTTCGTCGAATCGCCAGCGCCAGTCTCGCGAAATGCTGATCAACGAAGGCAAGCCGAGATTTTCCGCACTCGACGAAGACGAAGGTGTTCAGGCCCTGGTGCTGCACGTCATGGATGCCGACGGTACCAACATCCGCCAGATTTCCTTCAACCAGAGTCACGATCTTTACCCGCAGGTATTGACTGGTTTACAGGGTGGAAAAATAGTATTCAGCCGTTGGGACAATGCCGGGGGCAATGACGAAATCAATTTATACACCGTCAATCCGGACGGCAGCGATATGCAGATTCTATATGGATCGCAAAGTCACAACACCGGCACTGGCGGCGCAGAAATCCACTTTACCAACTTTCGCGAAATGGAAAATGGCGACTTGATGGTAATCACCAGGCCGTTTGACGGGACCTTCGACGGTGGCGATATTGAAGTTATCAGTGTCGATCGCTTTGTGGATATCAACAAGGCGCTCTGGTTGCTGGGGAATATGCCCGGTCCGGCACAACGTGACGCCACGATCTCCAACGTCGCCAACGATGGTTCGATCTCGGCCAACGGCCGCTATGCCACCGCCTTCCCGTTATGGGATGGGTCCAATCGCATGCTGGTCAGCAAATCCACCTGCCAGGTGGATGTCAATGGTGTAACAAGGCCCTGTATTGATGAATATCTGAATGATCCGGCGGCCGTGGAAATATCTCCCGCTTACTCGATCTGGATTTACGATATGGACGTCGATACCCAGAAGCCCATCGTGCTGGCGGAAGCAGGCAAGGTCATCACCGACGTCATTGCGCTCGAGAACAGAACCCGGGCGCCGGTTATCTTCGACAAGAGTCTGCTCGGCGAGCTTGATTCTGGCTGGGAGACCGAAGTCGTTGGCGTGGTTAATATCAAAAGTGTATACGATGTCAGCGATCCCGTATTTAACGGTTGTTTCTTTACCGAATGCGCGCCCGTGGGCCTCGGCATCACGTCGGTACAGGATTTTGCCGATCCGGTGAATTCCACCGCAGCCCAACGTCCCGCGCGTTTCGTACGTTTCATCAGGTCGGTCGGTATTCCCGATCCCGATGACCCGACACTGGTTAACCCGCCAGACCTCGAAAATGAAGCCTTCGGGCCGCAGCGCAATCGGGGTATGCGTGAGATCGTCGGCTATGCGCCGGTCGAACCCGACGGTTCGGTCAAGGTCAAGGTTCCGGCCTATGTCCCGTTAGCGGTCGAGGTGCTCGATGGTGAAGGTCGCAGGATAGGCCCGTCGCACGAGAATTGGTTCCAGGTGCAACCGGGAGATATGCTGACCTGCGTCGGTTGTCACGACGTTAACAATGGCGGTAGCCCGCCGGAAATTCATGCGCGCAGCGACGGCGAAGCGCCATCGATCAATAGCGGCCTGCCTGCTAGCGGGATATTCGACAATACCTTGATTCCAGGCTCGGTGCCGGCCAGCCCTTACACAGGTACTCCTGGGCAAACCATGGCGGAAGTGCGTTTCGATAGCCTTGCGGTCGCCAATCAACCGAAGCTAAGCGCTGACTTGATATTCCGCGATTACTGGACCGATCCCGGGATAAGCACTCCAGACCCGGATATCGACTATCTTTACGCCAATCTGAACGCCGGTATGCTGAGGCCGACTAATACCTTTTGCGCTCCCAACTGGCTGTACAATTGCCGTGTGACGATCAATTATCCACCCCATATTCATGCGATTTTCCAGCTTGATCGCGGCGTTGATGCCATTACGCCGATGGCGCCGGCCAATCCGATTAATAGTGACCCAACCAACACGCCCCTGGTGTCTGTGGCGGTGATGGATGGTGTCGGTGACGATACCTGTATTAGCTGTCACACGACTGTCAATGGCAGTCAGCTGCCCTATGGGCAGCTCGATTTGACCACCGATCCCAACCAGGATCCAAACGACCGCTTCCGGTCTTATCAGCAAATGTTTAACACCAGGCAGGGTCAGTTCTTTGACGGTATGAATCTGCAAATTTTTACCATACCCGACGGCATGGGTGGTACGATTCCCGACCCGGCTGCGGCGATCGCTCCGATCATGACCTCGGCGGGTGCCCGCAGCAGCTTTTTCATCGAGAAGATGACTGGAACCGAGCTGGACGCTGCTGGGCGCAGTCCGATATTACCCGTGGGCAGCGTCAATCACACGACTATGTTGACAGGTGCCGAATTAAAGCTAATCTCAGAGTGGTTAGACCTAGGCGCCCAGAACTTTAATGATCCTTTCGACCCGGCGGCGCCACAAAACTAAACTAGTGGCTGTAATAACACGGGAAAAAAAACTTGAAACGTCTCAAGGGGGTAATTTTGCCCAGTTTGTTCCTTTTGCTCATGGTTGCTTCCAAACCGTCGCAGTCGCAATCGGTAGAGGAAGAAACCATGGCGGAGGAAGCAATGCCTTCCACGACCGAAATAGTTTCTTCGAAGTCGGAGGCAGAGGCAAAGGACGCGCCTGAACTAGGCACTGACGGAGAAGGCAAAGTCTTCTACAAGGTAACAATTGCCGATCCGTTTATCGAGCTTCATACCGGGCCAGGCTCGGGTTACCCGATTTTTTATGTTGTTGATCGGGGCACCGAGGTCAGTGTCATAAGACGAAAAACCGATTGGTTCAGAATCGAAACCAGTAATGGCAAGACCGGTTGGGCGAGCCGCGATCAAATGCGGGAAACGCTGCTGCCGACTGGAGAAAAATTCAAGGTTGTCGAGATGGGCCTGGATGATTTTTCGAAACGTAAGTGGATCGTGGGGTTCTCTGGTGGTGAGCTTGAATCAACCCCGGTATTTTCCGCGTTTACGGGCTATTCTTTTACCGAGAACATGACCGGTGAATTTCATTTAGGTAAGTCGGTAGGTGATATATCAAGTGCCACTTATTACAAGGGGAATCTGGTAATGCAGCCGTTTCCGGATTTGAAATACTCGCCTTACCTGACGCTTGGGTTGGGTGAAATAAAGGTCGATCCTAGCGTGATACTAATTTCGGCAAACAAGGACAAAAATAATTTTGCGCAGTTTGGGCTCGGCTTACAGCGATATATCAGCCGCAGTTTTCTGTTTCGAGCCGAGGCTAACGAGTATGTTATTTTTTCGTCCGGCACCAGTGACAACAGCGAGGTAGTTAGAGAGTGGAAATTCGGATTCGCAGTATTTTTCTAGCCAGTGCCTGGGTGATCGCTATGATGCCAGTAGCACAGGTTGCTGCACAGAGTGACGAGGAAGATGAGAGCAATCTTATCGAGCCCCAGATCGAGCGTGTCGAATTCGACGAATCACTGATCGATTCGGATGATTTCGAAATCGCTGTTTACGCAGGCTACCTGGCAATTGAAGATTTTGACACCGACATCGTGACAGGCATCAAGCTTGGATACAATGTGTCCGAAGACTTTTTCGTACAGGCATCTTATGGTCTTGGCGATTCCGGGAAGACCAGTTTCGAAATACTCAGTGGTGGCGCGCCCTTGCTGTCAAGCGATGAACGCGAAATCGAGTATTACCTTGTAAGCCTTGGATTTAACCTGTTTCCAGGAGAGGCATTTTTAACTGATTCGACTACCTTTAATACTGTGCTTTATTTATCGGCTGGGATTGGTAACACCGAGTTTGCAGGAGATGATCGGTTTACCATCGCTTATGCTGTCGGGCATCGCACCTTGTTTGCTGACGGATTCAGTATGGACATCGAAATGCGAGATTTGATATTTGAGCAGGATCTCTTCGGTAGCGAGGAAACGACTCACAATATTGAATTGACGGTAGCATTAAACTTTTTTTTCTAGGGAGAATGGATTATGAATAGCCTTTTTTCGGGAAACCGACTCAGCTTGCTGCTGGTATGTTTTTTATCATTCGCGGTTGTAACCCCTACCGACGCCGCTTCTGTAAAGGGGCAGGCGCCAAATTTCACGTTGAAGTCCCTGGATGGCAAAAATCTGAAGCTTAGCGAAATGACAGGTAACGTTGTTTTGATTAACTTCTGGGCTTCGTGGTGTGGCCCTTGTCGAGAGGAAATGCCATTGTTGAACGACCTGCATAAAAAGTATGAGCCGCTTGGTTTTACAGTACTCGGGGTTAATGTCGAAGAGGACGCCAGGAATGCCAGGGGTTTCCTCAAGAATTTTCCAGTTGATTTTCCGGTTTTACTCGACAATAAAAACCAGGTCAGCAAGCAATACAATGTTATCGCGATGCCGACAACAGTGGTTGTCGATCGTGACGGTAGAATGCGATTTTTGCACAAGGGCTACAAGCCCGGTGATGAAGAGAAGTATCGCAAGATGGTGAAAAAGCTGATACGCGAGTAACACGATGAAGCAAAAACTGGCACTTTTACTATTCATTTACACGGCAACACTGGGTGGTTGTGCGATCGAACCCTGGGTTAAACCCTACGAGCGTGCCAACCTCGCAGATCCTATTATGAGCTTTAACCGTGACCCGGTTTCGGCAAGTTACATTCACCACGTTTATGATTCGCGCGAAGGTGCCAGGGGTGCGGGAATTGCGACCGGCGGCGGTTGCGGCTGCAACTAAATACTGTTGTCGGAATAGCGACTACTGCTTACCACGATGATTTCCGAATGAAGTTCTCTATCTGGCGGTTTTTTCCGGTTCTATTACTGCTGCTTGCAGTCCTGGAATTGCAGGCGGCGGTTTTGCCCGAGGAGAGGGCAGACCTTCTTTACCATAAATATGACGGCGGTGGCGTAACGATCGACGGGCCTTCATTTCTGGTGCGCAAGAACCTGGGTGACAGTGTCTCGGTAGGATTTAATCATTACGTCGATAATGTGACTAGTGCTTCGATCGATGTCGAGGTAAGTGGAGCCAGCGAGTATACCGAGGAACGGACAGAGAACTCTGTCAGCGTCGACTACTTGCGCCAAAAAACGACCATGAGTGCCGCATACACGGTTAGCGATGAAAGTGACTACGACGCAAATACCTTGAGTCTCGGGATTTCGCAAGACATGTTTGGTGATCTGACCACGGTCAGTATGAGCTTTGCGTATGGCGACAATACGGTTGGATTAAACCTTGATGGTAGCGAGGACTTCGAAGAGGATGCCAAGGTGCGCAGTTATCGGCTTGGGGTTTCCCAGGTTTTAACCAAGGACCTGGTGATGGCGTTTACCTTCGAAACAATAACCGACGACGGCTACCTCAATAATCCTTACCGCTCAGTAAGATATTGCAATGATCCCGCATGTACCGGCTATAGCTTTCAGCAGGAGGTCTATCCGGAAACCCGTACCAGCACCGCGATGGCGCTGCGTGCTAATTATTTCCTGCCGCAACGTGCCGCGATATTTGCCGGAATCAGGGTGTTTGAAGATACCTGGGATATCGATGCGACAACCTACGAGCTGGGTTATACCTTCCCCTACCAAGAAGCCTGGATACTTGAGGCCAGTTTTCGTTTTCACGATCAGTCTAGTGCTGAATTCTATAGTGATTTGTTTCCATCCGTGGATGCACAGAATTACCTCGCACGTGACAAGGAATTGAGTACCTTTACCAGCACCACTCTCGGCCTCGGAGCGAGTTACGAATTTGGCCGGTCCTGGTCCCGCATCGATCGTGGCAGCCTGAACCTGCAGGTGGACTGGATCGATTTTGACTACGATGATTTCCGTGACCTGACTCAATCAGGCCCGGTCGGGGGAGAACCGCTGTACAGTTTTGATGCCACGGTTACGCGATTATTTGCTTCGATCTGGTTTTAGGGCACTCAGTCTCTGCCTGTTGCTGCAGGCCTCCGCTCAGGCGGCTAGCGCCGCCGAATGCATCGCATTGAGCCAGGTTGATATCGTTACGGCCGAACTGCCTGGCAAATCCGGCCTGACGTCGCTGACCCGGCCTTTCCTGGGTCGCTGTATCGATAGCGACTTAATTCGAACCATCCTGTCCGAAATCTCAAATGACCTCATCGCCCGAGGTTATCTTACCAGTAGGCCTTATTTACTCGAGCAGGATATCAGCGATGGCCAGATCGAGGTTCAAATTTTAGTTGGCACAATTGAAGCCATTATCGATGCCGATAGCGGCATTACCAATGGCAAAATAGCCACTGCCTTCATGTTCAACGATGAGATTTTGAACCTGCGTCAACTCGAGACTTCGCTTGAAGCCATCGAACGAGTCAGGTCGGTTAGCGCCAGTTTTGAAATCAGGCCGGGGACAAAACAGGGTGGCAGTATTGTCGCCATCAAGACAGTAGAAACTAATCCGTTTCATACCGAACTCGGGGTAAATGCTCGCACTGATCTTGACCCCCAGCTCAGTTTTCAGGCGGTCCTCGATAATCCTCTTGATATCAATGATATCGTTGAGTTTCGCTATAACAGCGGCGAGGTATTCCAGGCCCTTCAAAGCAATCGCAGTCGCGAACTGAATTACTCTTTCCCGCTGGGTAGTTACCTGCTGGCATTGAATCACAGCGACATCGAGTATGAACAACGGGTCCAGGGAATCAACGATAGTTTTCTTTCCGCGGGAGACACGGTCAGCGATCAGCTGCGGATCAGTAAACTGGTGGCCCGCAGCCAGACGGCCAGGCTAACATTTGCGTTTGCTGTGGAAGTTAAAGATTCGCGCAGTTTCTTCGATGACCAGCTAATCGATGTGTCCAGTTACAAAACCAGTCAGCTACGCCTCGAACTCCGCCATGAATGGCTACAACCCTGGGGTCAGCTCAACACCAGTTTCAGCTATCACCAGGGGCTTGATTCATTCGGGGCCAGAGACGATGACTACTATACGCTCGAGGATGGGTTTGAAAACGAGGCCAGGTTGCAGTTTGAAAAATTCAATATCGACAGCCAACTGTATTACTACCTGCAGAATCCCGCCTGGTATGCGAGTGTCAAGCTTTACCTCCAGTACAGTGATGACATCCTGTTTGACAACGATAAGCTTTATCTCGGCAGTCCGTATACAGTTCGCGGCTACTCGTCCGCATTGAGCGGAAGCAATGCCTGGTACCTGCGCAGCGATATTACCAGACGATTACAATCGGTGGTAAATCCGTTTAGCGGAAATCCTTTGACCAAATCAATTTCCGTGTCTGCGGGTGTCGACTATGGAGATGTCAAATGTGAAATTGATAATCCAGATGTTTGCGGGGAGATTTACAGTGTTGGTATGGGAGTTGAAATATCGGATGCTAATTTCATTGGGCGCCTGCTTTGGGGACATCCGTTAAAAGAAATTGGCGATGATGTCGGTGATCAGGATATCTTCTCCCTGGACCTGCGCTGGACGCTTTAAATCCTGATTTTATCGCTATAGTCGGCGTTCGGTTACATCTTCTCGTTCATCTAGATCCCTGATATTGTGCTTTGCAATCGCGTCTGCATACTCGAGTGAATCGGGCGCGATAAACTCGGCAATCGGGGTGCCTATCGGTCCGGCGACCAGGGTCGACTGGTCCGCTATCGCGACTCCGGCACGAGCGCCAATTCTGATCAGGGTAAAAAAGAAAATTATCGCAAACGCCGTGGCGATACCCCAGAAATAAAATGTCACGTTATAAAAGTCCATGAAAAAGGCAATTATGATAGGTCCGGTCATCGCACCAAAGCCCGCCACCATGACCAGGCTGCCACTGGCGCCGACTATTTGATGCGGTTCGAGTCGATCGTTGGCATAGGCAATACAGATCGAGTACATTGGCATTGCGGCGCCACCAAGCGCGATTATTACGAGGTAAAACAGCCAGCTGTCGCTGGGCGTGGCAAGGGCCAGTAAACAACAGACGATTGAAACGATTGACAGGCCTGCCATTACGCCGCGACGGCCGATTCGATCGGAGACAAAACCGACAGGCCACTGGAATACCAGGCTACCAATCAGAAAACAGGCCATAAACCAGGATATTGCCTTGATATCGACCAGTACTGCACTCGCATAAATCGCACCCAGCCCGAAAATCGTGCCATGTGCCATGCCGGTAAGGCAGTTTCCGATAACGGCTAACGGTGAAGCCCGGTACAGGTCGATCACCGACATCTTGGACGAAGTTGCGAAATTGGGTGCGGGTTTTACCGTGAGCAATATCGGAATCAGGCCAAAGGAAATGATCACGGAGATCAATATGAACAGATCGATGGCCGCGGGTTTTGCGAGATTGAGTAAGAACTGCCCGGCGCCCATGCCACCGGTAACAATCAGCATGTAAACCGATAACACCTTGCCCCGGGTTTCATTACTGGCACGATCGTTTAGCCAGCTTTCGGTAACGACATAGAAACCGGCAAAGCTGATACCGGTAATGATCCGCATCGCCATCCATAACCATGGATCAATATAAACGCCGTGGAAAAGAATCGAAATCGACGCCATTGAAGCCAGGGCTGAAAACACCCGGATATGACCCACTCGATTTACCAGGTATGGTGCGACCAGCGAACCGATAAACATGCCGATGAAGTAACCCGACATCATGATACCGGTGGAAAATGTCGAAAAACCCTCGATGCCGGCGCGTACCCCGAGCAGGGTGCCCTGGAGACCGTTTGCCAGCATCATGCAGCCAATGCCAAGCAATATTGCCCAGGAAGATCCGAGGTCTTTCCACATACGATTCCGATTCCGGTTAGTGACTGTCAGCCAGTCAGGTTGAAACTGCGCGGAGTGTAGTAGAGGGTCGGCGAGTCAGCAACGAATAATTAAACGCCGGAAAAAAGCCCGGAACCTGAGGCACTGAATGGTAATAGTAGCTTGCTAATCCACGACCATGATCGCTTTGAAGTTAACCGGTTAGATGATCTGGAGTCTTCCCTCTGGTTTCTCCCGAGGTGGCTGTTGAGATATGGTAACCGTGGATTTATTGAGGTGAGAACATGGCATCAGGCTCGAAGCTCGTCATCATTGCGGCACTGGTTGGTAACTCGCTGATATCGATCACCAAGTTTGCCGCGGCGTCGATTACCGGCAGCTCGGCAATGCTGTCGGAAGGTATCCAGTCGCTGGTCGATACCGGTAACCAGGGATTGCTACTTTATGGCATGAAACGCGCTGCCAGGCCGCCTGATGAAGATTTTCCATTCGGTCATGGCAAGGAAATTTATTTCTGGAGTTTCATCGAGGCCGAAAAGCGTAGCAACAGGTTTCCACATACCAGCTAGCCTGTTCCAATTATCGAAGCCTCGATAATATTCGATTGAAATTTACTCTACTTGAAGCGTTTGCACTGCATTAGCGGTCGAGAGAAACGGAATCAGTCGCGTCGACGTTACTTTTCGTGGCGTTCGAGAAAGTCCTCGAGTTGTTGCGCGATAATATCCCAGATCGCCATGGGACCGGCTTTTTTCACGGTTTCCTCGCGCCAGTTCTTCACCGGCATGGTTTCGATCGCATCCTTAACATTCGACCGTCGTTCTTCAAACCACTTTAACTCGGAGCGTGATTCATGCTCATCGTCGAGGTGCTCGGTAGCCTTATGGGCGCGATCATAAAGCTCATCGATATGCTTCATTCTTGACTCATATTCGCGAATGTGCTGGTCGATTAACTGTTCTTTCGTAGTCATGATTCGGTTCTCTATCTATGTATAGTTTCAATTTACCCCATTTTATGTGCTTGTTGTCTGATGTAAATCAAAAAAAACTGGTTGATCGATGCCGGACGCAAGGCTAATCTTCGGTCACCTTTATTCCCAGCCCACGTATGTCCCAATCGCCCTTACTGCAAACGCGCGACCTCAGCTGTATCCGTAATGACCGTATGTTATTCGAGCATATTGATTTTTTGCTCGAACCCGGGCAAATGCTGGTGGTCGAAGGACCGAATGGTTGCGGTAAAACCAGTCTGCTGCGAATTTTAACCGGTCTAAGACTGGCAGATGGCGGCGAAATATTGTGGCGTGGTGTTCCGATTGATCGCCTGGCGGGTGATTACTATGAGCAGGTGGCCTATGTCGGGCATCACGATGGCGTCAAGCATGAACTTTCCTGCCTCGAAAATTTACGCCTGGCGAGAGCGATGGGCGTGCCTTCCGAGCAGAGTCTTGACGAGGTGCTCGAGCAGGTAAATCTTTACGCTTATGGAGAGACCGAAGTTGGCAGTTTGTCTGCAGGCCAGAAACGCAGATTAGCGCTGGCCCGCCTGCTGGCAACCAATTCGATGCTCTGGATTCTGGATGAACCTTTTACCTCACTCGACAGGAACAGTATGGCAATGTTCGCATCACTATTTGAACAGCACCTGGAGCAACAGGGATTAATTGTCATGACTTCACATCACGATATTTCGCTGCCTGGCCAGAGCGTTCAGCGTCTGCATCTGGGTGTACAGGCATGAGTCATCGATTATCCTTGACCCAGGCTTTTGTCTTCCTGCTGCGGCGTGATCTGCTGCTGGCGCTGCGCAACCGCGCCGAGTATGCAATGCCGCTATTATTTTTTGTGCTGGTAATTACCCTGTTCCCGCTGGCTCTCGGTGCGGAGCCCGTGCTGCTGGCGCGCATTGCTCCAGGAATTATCTGGGTTGCGGCCTTACTCGCGGCGATGTTGTCGCTGGACAGCATTTTTCGCTCCGATTTCGACGATGGATCACTTGAACAGATATTGCTCAGCGCGCATCCGGTCGCAGTGCTGGTGTTGGCAAAAGTCAGCGCACATTGGCTTGTAACCGGGTTGCCATTACTCATCGTGGCGCCGTTACTGGCGGAAATGCTGGGAATGCCGAGCTCGGCTCAAGGGACTCTACTATTGACTATACTCATTGGAACCCCAATCTTAAGCCTGATAGGGGCAATTGGTGTTGCGCTTACGGTAGGCTTAAGAAAAGGTGGTATAATCCTGTCGCTTTTGGTTTTGCCCTTGTACGTGCCGGTCCTGATTTTCGCGGCCAGTGCGATTGAAAATGCCGCGATGGGATTTGAAGTATCGGCGCAGATTTACATGCTGCTCGCGTTTTTGTTTCTATCGATTTCATTGTCGCCCTGGGCGACGGCGGCAGCTTTACGAATGTCTGCAAGTTAGTAAAATAAAGGGATTTCAATGTTTCTCTGGTTTCACAAGTTAGGTTCACCCCCACATTTTTACAGCATCGCCGGTAAATGGATTCCGTGGCTGACTTGGATTTTCCTGGCCTTTTTACTGACCGGTCTCTACGGTGGTTTGATCGAAGCGCCACCGGACTATCAGCAGGGGGAGAGTTATCGCATCATTTTTGTGCACGTGCCATCGGCGTGGATGTCGTTACTTATTTACGTTGTAATGGCTTTTTGCGGTGCCATAGTCATCATCTGGCATATGAAACTTGCCGAGGTGGTGTTAATCAGCAGCGCTCCA
>CALJYH010000119.1 GCA_937984095.1 uncultured Gammaproteobacteria bacterium
CCGGTGCTTTCATTACGGCCATCAGCGTACTGATTGCTTGATCGTAGGTTGGCAACGATGCCAGTCGCTTGATCTCCGAAGGATCAAGTAGCTCACCACCAAAGGCGATAAGCTTGACGACCAGTTTCTCGTTGTTTTTCGAATAATCCTTCAGAACCCTGGCGGCACCGCCCGGTTCTTCCATCGAAAATGCGTAAACCATCTGACCCTGTAGCGCTTCGTTCATGCAGCCGTAGTCGGTACCTTCAAACGCGCGCCTGGCCAGACTATTCTTGACCACCCGCATTTGAACATTCGACTCACGAGCCTTGACGCGCAACGCGGTCATCTCGCCAACAGTCAAGCCCTGGTACTCGGCGGCAATGACAGAATGCGCCTGTGCAGCAACCTCGGCTACTTCACTGACAACAGACTGTTTTTGCTGAAGAGTTAAAGGCATATGACTTCTCCTGATTAAGTTAAATAACTGGACTCACGCCCAGACCTCTATCCCTGTTCGGTATCGCTACCGTGCTCCCTACGACTTCTTAACCAGGTAATCCTGTCTCAGAAGGTCGTCTACGCAGGAAATTAAGACTGGTCATGCCAGTCACCCACGGTCTTTGACGAGTAACCCTCAAGTCGCCACATAGAAGCGCTTTTTCCGCGATGACTGCGTCGGTTCCGTGCTCGAACCGTCATGTATTTGCTTATACACTCCGGTCCTGCGCGCGGAACCTCCTTAGTCCTCACGTAAAAATCGCTCCTCTGAGGCGACTTGTTGTTCGGGTTGCCTCAAAGATTCCTACTATCTGTCATACCCGCTAGAGGGTTTGACTTCTTTAAACTGTTATCCCCATGCAAGCAGGGATACTCCAGACCTTGCTGGATCCCGGATCGTCGCTGTGCGGCGTCCGGCATGACGTCGACTTAAGTCGACGTCACTTAAGCGTCAACGACGCCTGGTCAACTGCAAATCCCGCCCCCATCGTGGTCGAGATTGAAATTTTCTGCAGATAAACACCTTTCGACGAAGTCGGCTTCGCCTTTTTCAGATCGGCCAGCAGGAATTCCAGGTTTTCACGCAGTTGCGCAACCTCAAAACTCGCTTTTCCGATGGTGCAGTGAATAATTCCACCCTTATCGGTGCGGTAACGCACCTGCCCGGCCTTGGCATTGCTGACCGCAGTTGCAACATCGGGAGAAACGGTGCCCACCTTGGGATTGGGCATCAATCCGCGCGGACCCAGAAGCTGTCCCAATTGACCCACTATGCCCATCGCATCCGGGCTTGCAATAACAACGTCGTAATCCATGTCGCCGGCTTTCATCGCGTCGGCCAATTCCTGCATGCCAACGGTGTCTGCACCAGCCTCTTTGGCCTTGTCAGCATTTTCACCCTGGGTGAATACCGCGACACGAACCTGCTTTCCGGTACCGTTAGGTAACACACTGGAGCCGCGCACGTTTTGATCCGATTTTTTCGGGTCGACACCGAGATTGATCGCTGCATCCACGGTTTCGTCGAATTTGGCAGTACTGCATTCTTTCAGCAGGGTTAAACCATCTTCGATCGGATACTGCTGAGTCCTGTCGATTTTGCTGCGAATTTCCGCCATTCGCCTGGACATTTTTGCCATGCTAAACGCCCTCCACGTCGAGGCCCATACTGCGGGCGCTACCAGCAATGATGCGTACCGCGGCATCCATGTCGTTGGCATTCAAATCAGCCATCTTGGTGGTTGCAATCTCTTCGAGTTGCGCTCGGGTAACCCTGCCAACCTTTTCACTATTGGGCGTACCGCTGCCCTTGGAGACGCCCGCTGCTTTCCTCAGCAATACGGCTGCCGGGGGTGTCTTGATTTCGAAGGTGAAGCTCTTATCGGTATAAACCGCGATGACTACCGGCAACGGCATACCATTTTCAACGTCCTGGGTCTGCGCGTTAAACGCTTTGCAGAATTCCATGATGTTGAGGCCGTGCTGGCCAAGCGCGGGGCCGACGGGCGGACTCGGATTTGCGGCGCCCGCGGGCACCTGCAACTTAATGTAGTTCTCTATCTTTTTAGCCATAACGCTATCTCCCGGGTGCAGTCGGATTAGTCAAGCTAACCCTCCCCGTTACGAGGACCTCGGCCCTCAATTACAAAACCATCCGATAAATCGGAAATTCTTTACTAGCCTTTCTCGACCTGGCCGAAAGCTAGTTCGACCGGTGTAGAACGACCAAAAATCTGTACCGAAACGAGCATTTTGCTCTTTTCGTAGTTAACCTCTTCAACCACACCGTTGAAGTCATTAAATGGGCCATCGTTAACACGCACTACTTCGCCCACTTCAAACAATACCTTCGGACGCGGTTTATCAACCCCTTCCTCAACACGATTCAGGATCGCATCTGCTTCCGCTTCACTAATCGGTGCGGGCTTGTCACTGGTGCCACCAATAAACCCGAGGACTTTGGGGACTTGCTTGACCAGGTGCCAGGTATCGCTGTCCATCTCCATTTGCACCAGCACATAGCCGGGGAAGAACTTACGCTCACTTTTACGTCGATTGCCTTCACGCATCTCGACAACTTCCTCGGTCGGCACCAGGATTTCACCGAACTTCTTCTTGTGCTCGGAGGTGGCAATACGGCTTTCGAGGACCTTCTTTACATAGGACTCGAATCCTGAGTAAGCATGAACCACGTACCAACGCCGATTCGACGCAGGTTCCTTTTTATCTGTCGCAACTGCAGCTTCAGCTGCCGGGGTTTCGACTGGAGCGGGTTCGGATGCTTCAGCCACTGCTGCCAGAACCGGTTCTGCTGCTACAGATTCATTCTCAGTTGCTTCAGCGGTCTCAGCTTCTATCGCTTCGACCACGGGTGCTTCATCCGCCTCAGCTTTAACAGGCTCGACCACGGGCGTTTCAGCTGTCTCGGCTTCAGTCGCCTTGATCACAGGCGCCTCAGCCGTCTCAGCTTCAGGATCATCGACCACGAGGTCTTCTACTTTGTCTTCTTCGTCTACCATTTTCCTTATGCCAGTAACTTGCTCACGCCCCACCCGAGGAACATATCAAACAACCACAACATGATTGCGACCAGGATAACCATAAATAATACCGCTACCGTAGTTTGCAAGGTCTCCTGGCGTGTCGGCCAGACAACTTTGCGTACTTCGACCCGGGCGTCTTTGACGAAACCAAGGCCGCGTCGTCCCACATCGCTTGTTGCAGCGATCAAAAACGCAACCACAGCGATCGCCAACATACCCAGCACGCGAAGCAACTGCGACTCTTCTTCGAAATAATAAAAACCAACCACGCCGGCAATAAGTACCAGCACGGCTGTCATTAATTTGAATGTATCGATCGCCGATGTTGATTGTTCGGTCTTGGTGACCACTAAATACCTCGAATTTCCACAATAATGGCAGGACAGGAGGGAATCGAACCCCCAACCTGCGGTTTTGGAGACCGCTGCTCTGCCAATTGAGCTACTGTCCTAATCTGGTGACAGGACATCGCTCCTGCCAACGAGCAAAGGGCGGGGATGGTAGCCCATCTCCCGCCCTGATGC
>CALJYH010000120.1 GCA_937984095.1 uncultured Gammaproteobacteria bacterium
CCGATCAATGTCACCGGCTCCGTCGGTGGCGATGCCGCTCCCGGCGATAGCGTCAGCTTCACCGTTAACGGCACCCCGTATTCTGGTACGGTCGGTGCCGGCAATACCTTCAGTATTGCGGTTAACGGCGCAGATCTCGCCGCCGATACCAGTTTTGTTGCGACCGTGACCGGCACCGATGGTGCGGGTAATCCGTTCAGTGCCACGACCACTTCAACCCATGGCGTTGATCTGGCCGCAAGCGCGACGATCAGTGTCGATTCAATTACGGCGGACGATATCGTTAATGCAACCGAATCCGGCGCGCCGATCAATGTCACCGGTTCCGTCGGTGGCGATGCCGCTCCCGGCGATAGTGTGAGTTTCACCGTTAACGGCACCCCTTATTCAGGTATCGTCGGTGCAGGTAATACCTTCAGTATTGCGGTTGACGGCGCCGATCTCGCCGCCGATACCAGTTTCGATGCGACCGTGGCCGGAACCGATGGTGCGGGTAATCCGTTCAGTGCGACCACGACTTCTACACATACAGTCGATACCAGCGCTCCGACTATTAGCATCAATACTATCGCCGGCGATGACATTATTAACGCCGTTGAAGACGACAGTGATATCAACATTAGTGGTACAACTACTGGCGTAGAAGACGGCCAGACCGTAACCGTTGCATTTAATGGCCAGTCCTATACAGGTACCGTGACAGGCAATACCTGGAGCGTCAACATGCCTGCCTCCGATGCGCAGGCATTAACTGATGGCAATTCATACTCGGTTACTGCCGATGTCAGCGACGTTTCTGGAAATCCGGCCGCTCAGGCCAGCAGCAGTGTGCTTTACGACATCACTGCGCCAACGGCGAGCATAACACTTGACGCTAACATTACTGCTGATGACATTATCAACGCAGTTGAAGCTGTCGGCAGCATTGCTATTACCGGTGCGGTTGGTGGCGACGTAGCTGACGGTGACACTGTCACACTTATGGTTAATGGTAATACGTTTTCAGGCAACGTCACCGGTGGAGTGTTTAGTATCAATGTTCCCGGCTCCGAATTGATCGCTGATGCGGATCTGACCGTTGATGCAAGCGTGACTACCCTGGATACTGCCGGTAATAGCACTACTGCTACCGATACCGAAACCTACACGGTCAACCAGGCCCCGATTATTGACCTGGATAATGACGATAGTTCGGCTGCTGGAAACGACTATGCAGTCACATTTACGGAAGGTGGAAGCGCAGCTTATATCGCGGATATCGATATTAATATTACCGATCCCGAAGATACCAGCCTTATAGGCGCCACTATCACGGTAAACAGCGCCGAAAGTGGTGATCTACTTACTGTCGGTGCGATGCCCGCCGGTATAACAGCCAGCGCATACGATCCGGTTACCGGAACCATAACCTTGTCAGGTTCCGCACCATTGTCTGACTACCAGGATGCTATCCGGGCGATCCAGTTCTCTAATGACGGATCTACTGTTAATCCAAACCGTAGCATCGACGTAGTTGTTACCGATGGCATGAACAACAGCAATACTGCAACAACTGATGTCACGATAAATACCCTGCCTACAGTAACGGTTACTGACGTATCAGTGCAGGAACCTGCAGCGGGCACAACTCCATTAACCTTTACCATTTCGATCGATCAGACGCTGGGTACCGACTTAACTTTTGATTATGAAACCGCGGATATAAGCGCCCTGGCTGGCGCCGACTTTGTCGGCATTTCCAGCATGATTGGAACCATTACGGCAGGTATGACCTCAACCACTGTAACCGTTATGGTCAATAGCGACGCCAATATATTTGAAGGCGATGAAACCCTGGCCCTTAATTTAACCAATTTTAACCAGACCGTTAACTTCGATGCGGCTGCGCATATTATCGGTGGCGGCGTTCAGGGCATCGGTACCATCGGTGCTAATAACGGCGCACCCGATGCGGTCGATGACAGCTACATTACCACGATAGATACTCCACTGGTGATTACTAATGCACTGGCCAACGATACGTTGGTCGATAACGCCCGGGTGGATGTTTCCGGATATACCGATCTTGGTTCCGGTGTTTATAGTTTTAGTGGCACCAACGGCACGGTTGAATATGACTCAAACACCGGTAACTTCACTTTCACTCCAAATAGTGGATATACCGGAACTGCCGATTTCAGCTATACCCTGATCGACGATGATGGTGAGACCGATACCGCAACTGTCTCCGTCGATGTTAGTTCCGTTGTCGTTAATCCTCCAGTGGTCAGCAATGTACCTGATACTGCTTACACCGAAAACGATAGCCCGGTATCACTGATATCAGGTGTGAGTATTACCGATGTAGACAGCACTAATTTATCTTCAGTCGTGGTGACCATTGATGGTTTTATCGGCTCGCAAGATGTTGTCGATTATCTGACTGCAGGTACTAGCGTAGTGGCTAGTGTTGCAGTATCTGGATCCACCTGGGAACTCACCTTAACCGGTGGTGTTGATATTAACGAATACGAAACGGTGCTGGACTCAATCACCTATCAAAACAGCTCTGACAACCCCAGTACTTCGGTACGTAACATAACGATTGAAGCTTTCGATCAAAGCTATGCCAACTTGTTTGGTACGGATGCCGGAACCCTGTCGATAACGGCCGTTAACGACGCACCGGATGTGTTTGACAATAATATTTATACGTTTGAAAGTAGCCAGGACAACGGCCTCGGTATCATCCCCCCGACGGATGCTGACAACGATGACAGTACCCTGATTATTACGGTAACTGGATTACCTGGTGCACTGGGTGTCGTGACCCTGGCTGACGGGACTCCGATTAGCGTCGGCCAAAACCTGTCGTTGGCAGAATTGACCTCGTTAGAGTTTGACGCAGGTGCAGCACAGGGTAGCGGTACTTTTACCTATACGGTGGATGATGGTCAACTGTCTACTACCGGCAGCACCACCATTAGCGTCGGTGCTACCAACCCCGACTTTGCCACGGTATATGAAGGTGGCCTGACCGGTGGTACCGGAACGGGCCCGGCCCAGGTTACCGGAAACCTGTTTGCTAATGACGGTAATGCAGGTAATAGCATCGACAGCATCGATTTTGGCGCTTCCAATTTTACGCCAGTCGGCGGTGTGATCACCGCGATTACTGCGCTCGGAACTTTGACTGTGTATGCGGATAACGTTACGCCTGGATTTACCGCAGGTGACTATATCTACACCTTGAACTCCCCGGATGGCAGTAGCAACGACGTTGATGAAGTGTTTACCTATAACTTCACCAATGGAGCTGCATACAGCGAAAATCTGACCATTTCGATTATCGACGATTCGCCGGTGGCGAATGACGTGATACAAGATGTTCCCGAATCCGAAGAGAAGATTTTCAACATCATCTTTACCCTGGATGATT
Organism: uncultured Gammaproteobacteria bacterium; assembly: GCA_937984095.1. Taxonomy (GTDB): domain Bacteria; phylum Pseudomonadota; class Gammaproteobacteria. The sequence continues at coordinate 3,419 of CALJYH010000120.1, forward strand.
CCGGCAGTATGGCCTGGGGCTCTGTTACGGGTAATACCAACCCACCCGCATCCGAACCGACGCGGATGGATGTTGCAAAGGAGTCTCTGGCAGCACTGGGAGCGGAGTACTTCAATCAGTCAACCCAGGTCGAGATTACGCTGATTACATTCAACTCAAGCGCGAGTTTTGTGGGCACCTATAGCGATTTCGCGGCCTTCGAAGCTGCTTTAAATGGGGTAACCCCGGGTGGCGGAACCAATTACGTTGACGCAACCGATGAAATTCAAACGCAGCTGACGACCGATCTGGCGGGTCAAAATCCGGCAGACGATGTGCAGAATATCTCGTACTTCATATCAGACGGTGAAGCCAACTCCGGTACCTCCCCGATTGGAAGTGGGTATATTGAATTTGCAAACGATAATTCGATTGATTCTTATTCGGTAGGAATCGGATCCAGCCTGCCGGGCGACTTGTCCGACCTGAACTACATACATAATATCGATTCACTAGGACGTGGTGGCGGTACCGTAGACGATGCATTAATCGTGACCGATGTGTCTGAACTCGAATCAGAGTTACTGTCAACGGTTCCGACTGCTTTTGGTGGCAACATTACCGCCAATGGATCGGTATCAAACGTTCTGTTTGGTGCGGATGGTGGTTACGTTCAATCACTCACCACCGATTTAGGCGGCACCGACTATACCTTCAGTTATGATGGCAGCACAGTCACCGTTCCAGCCGCATTGGTCGCCACGGTTGTGGTTAATGGAAGCACGATTGAACTGGGTTCTGATGATGGTTTCGCCTACGGCACCTTTACCTTCAATTTTGCCGATGGCTCTTACACCTTAAGTGCACCGAACGGACTGGCGCCCTCCGTATTCGATTTTGATTACACCGTTATTGACGGTGACGGCGACATAGCTTCGGCAGCGGCAACCATTAACATCATCGATGACGCGCCTGACGCCAGGGGCGACTTGCACAGCCTCGATGCGTTTGAAGTTGCGGCAGGTAACGTGATTACAGCGCTGGGAACCGATGGTGGCCCACAATTCGGCGTCAATATATCACCGTTCACTACCCAGGGCGGTGGTGTCGATAAGATTGTCGATAATGCCGTCGTCACCGAGTTTACCTATAAAGGCAGCACGATCACTCTTGATGACGCTGACTTAAATGGAATTGTGTTTCCTGATCCTACTGGCAGTCCTGAAAACGTTGAAGTTGACCGCCAGGCCAATATTGACGCATCCAATTTTACTATCATTGGGTATACCGGTGGAATTCCCGGTAGTCCGCTTGGATTCGACACTGGTGGTGGCGACCAGGGTGTGGGCGTCAATAATGACAGGCTTAATAGTGGCGAATCCCTGCTCATCGATTTCGACCAGTCCGAATTACCTTACGGAGTCGAAAACCTGACACTTACTTTGACAAGTTTTGGTGGTGGCGATGCTATCGAAGTTACAGTTTACGATATCGACGATCTTACTGTTCTGGCCTCATTTACGCATAATGGCGGCAGCGGAACAGACATTGATTTATCTGCCTATAACGGCATTGGATCTGTGCTAATTGATCAAACCAACGGCGATTCAACACTACGATATGTTGACTACGCACCTACCTCGGCTCCCCCGTCCGCGAGCGGTGATAATGGTAGTAATCTCACCTGGATATACGGTGTAGAAACAGATCTCGATGGGAACGAAATCTACTCGGCCACGGTCACTGATTCGAACGACGGTTCTGAATTTATCATGCGCAGTAACGGGTTCTATCAGTTCACGCCTGATCAAACCGGTGGTCCGATAGACGTATCAACTGATACAACCTCACAGGCAAATGTCGATGCCGATCCAAACATAAGTCTCAGTATCCGGGCCGGTGATGGCAGCCTGGTGTACAACGCCGATGGCGTGGGTGTTTCGGGTGGTAATGGCCAGTTATTGAGCTCTGGTGAAGCATTACTGATCGCTTTTGATGCCATTGCGGCACCCGATGGAATCAATAACCTAATTTTGCAACTGAATGACTTCCAGAGTGGAAATAACGATCAGGCAACCGTTATGGTGACACATGATACCGATGACGATGGCTTTTTATCTACGGATACTGTTGTCTTATCTGCTTCAGGCTCCGGTTCAGAGACACTCGATCTTTCACAGTTCTCGGGTGTAACACAGTTCGATATCGAATACACCGGCAGTGGATACGACCTGGGCCTCGGAAATATCAGTTACCAGATACCTGCCACTGCCAGTGTCTCAACCTTAGAACCGCAACTCATTGATTACACGCTGACTGATACCGATGGTCAAACAGACACGGCCCAGTTGGCGCTTTACACCATCGATCAAACTATTACGGGCACTAGCGGCATCGACAATATTGCAGGTGGCAATCTGAACGATGCCATTATCGGTGACGACGGCGATGATATCCTGGCGGGTAATGCCGGTAACGACTCACTCTCCGGTGGCGCGGGTGACGATACCCTTTCCGGCGGTATCGGCGATGATTACCTCAGCGGCGGAGATGGCCAGGACAGCCTAAGTGGCGGCACAGGAAACGATACCCTCGATGGAGGTGCCGACGACGACCTTGTTGACGGCAGCTCCGGCGATGATGTTGTACTGGGTGGTGAAGGCGACGATCTGGTATTCGGCGGTTCCGGTGACGATCGCCTGGAAGGTGGGGCCGGTGACGACATGCTTTCAGGCGGATCTGGCAACGATGTCCTGTTCGGCGGTGCTGGTGAAGATCGACTCAATGGCGGCAGCGGTAATGACAGTCTCGTTGGTGGCGACGGAATCGATATCTTTGCTCTTGAATCCGGTGATGAAGGCTCGATTGGTGTCCCAGCAGTGGACACTATCGCCGATTTCACGCTGGGTGTCGGCGGCGATGTGCTCGATCTTTCCGACATGCTTCAAGGTGAAGACCTGGGTTCACTGGATGGCTTCCTGAATTTCAGCTATGACGGCGTGAGCGGCGATACCACTATCAGCGTCGATGTAGACGGCTCCTCTGGAACATTCGAAACCGCACAGCAAATCGTGTTGAGCGGCGTTGATCTCACTGCCAACGGCACGCTTACCGATTCGCAGATTCTTGATAATCTGCTTAATAACGGTAATTTGATTGTCGATCAGTAACTCGATTTTCGAGATCTATAGCCAGGGATGGCTTTGCTTTTCACGCCAGTTTTGACAGGACTGCACGCAGGCTATCTGGAAGATCCACCGATTTTTGACTTTTGCGATCTACGTATACATGAACGAAATGACCCTGAGCAATTGCTTCCTCGCGTTCCTTGGTAAACAGCCCCACTTCGTAGCGCACCGAACTTCGACCCAGGTGGGCGACTCGAATCCCAGCCTCGATATCCTCAGGAAAAGCCGCACTACTGAAATAATTACAATGCGTTTCAACCACGAGGCCGATAACCTCGCCCTGGTGTATATCGAGAACCCCCTGATCGATTAAATATCGATTCACCACAGTGTCAAAGTAGCTGTAATACTGCACATTGTTGATGTGACCGTAGACGTCATTATCCATCCAGCGCGTGGTAATGGTTAAAAAATGTCGATAGCCGTCGCGCATCTCCGCTTCCTGTTTTGCTGACATCTGAAATTCCTAATAATTACCAGATCAATTGAATTAATGGCCTGTCTATAAGCATAAAATCAATCAACTACAGGCCAGGGCTGATTTTTATTAAAGTGTAAACTGTTATGCAACCAAATACATTTTTACTATTGTTTGTAATTATGTGGGTCGCGTTCAGCCTGACGGTTTAATACCGTTAGATCCACACCTGAGCACGTATTTGCCGTCCCAGCACCAGCTTCTGCTACCCAAAGATATGAAACGGCAAAAGCCGTCACTGAAAAGGCTAGTAATAGAATCGCGATTTATTTTTTTAAAGCCTGAAAGTTTAATTATTGAAGCAATTCATAAGTCGTTACAGCAATCATGAAGATGATTACCATGCGCCTGGCCTATGACAATTTTTCGACTCACGTCACGAAAATCGAGCATTTTTTATAGGAATATGATCGTATTTTTCGGGGGCGGGGGTGTTGATATGAATAACATGGAAATTATGGGTTCATGGATTGGTATCGCTATAGTTTTACTCCTGTTGGTATTAATAATTCTATGGATTCTCCTTCCATACGTTGTTTACCTAATTCAGAAACGAACTGATGAACTAGTTGCACTCAATAAATCTATTCTGTCTGAGTTAAAGAAACTCAACCAAGGCGTTGATAGTATTGGCTCGGAAGCCCCCTCATTATCAATATCAAAATGTCCGAGTTGCGGAATGGAAAACTCAATCGACGTATTTGAGTGTATAAAATGCGGGTATCAGTTACCTATAGTTAGATAACTAATTTAACCGCCTGCTTTTGAAATTTAAAAGTTTAACCGAGAGTTTACTCCAACATCATCCGACAGTTTCGAAATTTTCTAGATATTGCTTGTAAGTATTTGTTTTTAGATCAATAAATGGTCGAGGCGAGAGAATTTCACGCGGTCCATTCCTAGTTGCCAACTTCGACGACTGTCATCTCACGGCTTGACCGGGAGATCCAGATATCAATAGTCAGACACCTACGTCGGCGAGAGGATTTGGCTCGCACATCCCTGTGCTCGCACCGCCAGTTCGCTCCCGGCGAATTGGTAAACCTCGAGATCGGTTCCATCTTCCCATCCAATTCAAAGCAAAAAAATAGGTCTCAAACGTAGGTAAGAGGCCTATTTTTTTGCTTTGAATTTGGTCGGGGCGAGAGGATTTGAACCTCCGACCACCTGCACCCCATGCAGACGAGGCGATATTACCTGAAACCTAAGCGGGACGCGGGTTTCAGCCCTCTCAAAACAGGGTGATATTGTCTAACAGAAATCGGATTTATCGTTCGGAAGTCGTTGTTTCCACAAGATAGGCAATATTGCTGTTAGACAGAAAAACAATCAATGTTGGAGCAGTTGACAACAATATGCAGTGTTGGCATCATTCCCAACATGAAAGCGACGATTCTCATCAACGAAAGGCACCAGATCAGCGACAACGCTTTCATCGAACTAGTCGTGTGGGACGTCCCGACCGAAGTGATCGGTAGCGACCATCAGTACAAGTACCGCCTCGCCCTGATTGTTGATCAGGTCTGCATCATGCGCTACGACAATGAGCGTGGTAAAGGCGGTCACAAACACATTGGAGACAAGGAAATCAGTTACGCTTTCGTCGACATTAAAACGCTGATCGACGATTTCCTGAAAGACGTGGAGGAACTAACATGAATACCGTGACCCTCGGAGTTTCCAGCCGAGACGCCGTCAAAGACCGCTTTGTGCGGGCTATGCAAGGCGAGAAGCAAGG
>CALJYH010000121.1 GCA_937984095.1 uncultured Gammaproteobacteria bacterium
GGCCAGTCTGCTAAGATTCTACTTTGTAACCATTCTGCTGCCACGCCAAAGAACCGAATATGATTGATAGCAATGCCAGGAACCTGGCCGTGGAAGTACGAAACCTGCCACCCTCGATGCTGGACGCGAGCTTGTTGGCCGAGTACGTCAAAACCGGTGAAGCCTACGATCTGTCGGAATTGTGCAAAAAGGGCGATGTCTCGCTGAAACAGGTCGCACAGATAATTGTCGCGAGCGGGCTTGACGAAATAGACAAGCTACCCGGATACGCCATGACATATGAAACATTTGAGTTGGCTGAAAACCTCTACTCGATTGGTGAGTCAAGACTGAAATGGCAGCAAACCCGGAACCGGCACAAACCCGATTACCTGGAAGGTCGTTTATCGAGAGAAGCATTGAAAAGCCTTGAACTGGACGAGAAAAAGAGTAAACGCCACTATGCAGATATTTACTTTCGATCGTGGGCAGTTTTCTGGGGTGAGAAGTTTCTCAAACGCATGATTCACAAGATTGATAGCCGCATTATTTCCAGCATACCGGAAGAACTAATCACCGAAAAAGTTTGTTTTGCCGCCGTTTTAAAATCGGGTTTGGCACTGCGTTACGTGCCAGAGTCAATGCGTAGCCTCGCTGTCTGTACTCAGGCAGTGCAGGAAAATCCAGCCGCAATCGCTTTTACGCCTGGCCGTCTGCGCGATCAAATCAGGGAATTGCAGGTTCAGGAGTTCAATTAAATCAGCCACTTCCGGGGTTTCGATGCTGCTACAAGTGCAGTGCGATGCTTATATTCTCCGTGTTTCATTCTTCTCATAACGCTTTTGTTAACGATTGATTGATTATTTTTAACAAAATGTGCCGGTAATTAGCTATATAGATACTTGCGATAGGTTCAAGCAAGCAGTCACTAACCGTAACTTGATCAATGGTATTGAGAAATGAATATTTCAAAATCAGAAGCTGATTCTCAAAAAAGAACCGCTAAACTGAGAAACTTTGACTTGACGGTCGAAGAAATCAGGATATTGAAGGCCATCGAAGATCTAACCCAGGCCCTTGAAAATATTGAACACAAGAATAATCGACCCGAACGACTGGAATATTTTCGTTGCGCAATAAGGCAGCTCGAAGACAAGTTAGAAGAGGTCAGGGAAAATACGCTGATTAGATAGCAGTTTTAAATGCGCAGTATCTATTGGCGGGAATGAGTTACCGACATACTTACAAGGAAAGAAAAGACAACCTGCTCTTTTTTATTTCCCCAACTGATTATCAATCCAGGCTTTAGCATCGCCCATCACCGCTTTTCCCGCCAGATAATCATCGATGATTTCAAGCATACGCCGTCGCCCAAATGATCCATAGTGACCACCATGGACAGTTTCAACATCGAGTTCGCGTAATCGCTGTAAACTCTCTCGATAGATCATTTTATCCGAGTGATAGACGGTATCGAATAACTCGCCATTATAAATCGCATCACCACTGAACAGCGTCTTGCTTTTTAACTCGTAGAGTGCGATCGAACCGGGCGAATGCCCGGGTAAATGCAACACCTGGAATGCCCGATCACCCAGGTCAACGACATCACCTTCATCGAGGTAGCCCGTCAATGGTGCGGGTATAACCCGGTAGCTTTCATAATGGAAATCATTGTCGGGCAATGCCAAAAAAGTTTCCGCGCGCACAAATTCGGCCGCCCCGGAATTTTCATGGTTCGGTTCACGATGCAGCGCTTCCTCAAGCCGATGACCAAGGCGACATTCGAACTCATGTGCTCCGCCGATATGATCGAAATGGCAATGGGTCGATATCACGGTAATCTGTTTTTCGCTAAGAGTTGCTATTTCCTGTTTCAAAGGTCTTAAGCCCATCCCGGAGTCGATCAGCAGGTCAAAATTTTTGCCACTCAAGTGCCAGATATTGCAGCGTAGCCAATGGGCAATGTATTTTTCTCGTATCAGGCTAAGGTCGTCTGATATGGGGATAACTTCGTACCAGTCATCGATGGCCATTTTATTCATCGCAATTCGCAATAGACCTCTTGTTGGTTATGTCTGTTATGGGGTGCACGAATAATTATTTTTCATTCTATCGAAAGCCTGTAAATTTCTCCAAAATGAGACACTCAAAAACACATGTTCGGGGAATTTTATCTGCTATCTACTGTCCTAGGAACTACATACTTTCTGGAGACTTCCTTATGGAAAGACGACTATTTATCGCCGGCGCGATCACTTCTGCCCTGGCAATTGCTGCAAATAGAGGTGTTATTGCTTCCACGGATTCTTCCGCAATGAAAGGGGATTTTCCACCCATCGACAAGACCAGGGAAGATTGGCAAAAGCTGTTGGACGCACAGCAGTACAAGGTGTTGTTCGAGGAAGCGACAGAACGCCCCTGGACCAGTCCTTTGAATGATGAAAAGCGCGAAGGTATCTATATCTGCGCCGCTTGCTATTTGCCGTTGTTTCTCTCGGAAACCAAGTTTGACAGTGGAACGGGTTGGCCCAGCTTCTACCAGGCAATTGAAGGAAATGCCGGGACCAAACGGGACTGGAAGCTTCTATTTCCTCGCACTGAATACCATTGCGCCCGTTGTAGTGGTCATCAGGGGCATGTGTTCAATGATGGCCCAGAACCTACTGGACAACGCTGGTGTAACAACGGCGTGGCACTGCGTTTTGTTCCTTCTTCAGAATCGTTGCCCCCATTAAGGATATAAAGTTTACCAATAAGACAGTATTAGTGTAGTTCGTCGAGTTATCACAAAGACTCAATCGTTCTCAGACCCTAATCTTGATTTTAGGAGATTTCTTTCCTGCAGAAAGACACTACGAAGTGCCGGGGCAGATTAGGAGAGCGGCCAGCAGTGGACACTGTCGAGGAAACAGACACTCAAATTTCAAAGCTCAAGTTACTTAAATTTTGATAAATGGATAACGGTTTTCATTCTGCTGGCTTTGTACCGAATTTTTATCAATCTCGCTTCAAGATTCGAGAGTTCTCTTTTGAGGAAAAGTAATCTATGCGAGCAAGGGTCTTCCGATTCCAGTTGCTTAATCACTTCTCTAGAATTATTTATCGATCTGACAAGTTTAGTCTCATCGATAGCGAGCCCCAGGCAGATTAAAAGGCGAGCTGTTGATGTTGGTGTAATTTGAGGAGAGATATTCAAAGCGCCTCGTCCTTGGTCCTAATTACTTCCGATACTACACAGGCAATTAAAACATCCACATCACCCATATGGGCTAAATTGACATGAACAATGCGCGCCCTAGCTAACTTCATTAGCGAATAAATATCACTTGCTACTCGGCTATCATCCCTTTAACGGATACTTAATTTTCGTGATTCCAGGGACCGGGAGTGGCTATTTGCAGAAATCTATCCCCTTAATTTAATCAATCTTTGGCTTTCGCATCAATTCATGCTTTGAAGGTTTCACAATTCAATTTAGCATCTGATCGGAACCGAATTATAATGCTTTTTTGGTCAACGTATCAGATATCTGATCCTTTGGTGTCGCCAAATAGAACTTTTTTAATATTAGTTGCTAGATGCAACTATTGCCCTATGCTCTGCGAATCTTTTCAAATAACAACTTAGTTTGGGGGATCAGGCAATGAACGTGATTTCAAAAGGGCTACTGGTGATATTCGGGCTAACAAACTCAATTGCCAGTGCTGATTTTTTAGGAGAAGCCGATGATAACTACCTCGGGGTTCAAATGACGATGCCGCTCGATTCTAAATCCGTGGGCATATTTTCAGGTCACAATCAATATAATTACCTGTTGATCGAGCAGAATGATGGCATCAAAAAAGGAATAGCACTGACTCAAGATAGCAACGGCAATAAAATCCTGAACTACCTGAGGCCGTCTGCCACATTCGATATTATCGATAGCAGGCTTTCGAACTATGCAGTGCCTATCTTGAGGCTCGATGCGGAAGCTAGTAGCGATACTAATAATTCGACAGATTATGCCGCAGCGGGATTAGTGGCACTCGTGGTCGTCGGAGTAATTGTGAAACGCGATCTTGAAAAAGACTGGAAGGTAGCAGATTGAGTTTAGATTTTTCTCAAGAGTAGGCTCCCGTGAACAGCAATAGCTTGCTGCGAATTCGGATTACGCCAGTCAACTGAGGGACGGTATTCGTGTTTATTTTATAGGTCGTCCGCTGCCGGTAATTAAAAAGTTAGAAAGTATTTCTTCTCCTAAGAAGGTGCTGAAATGCATTACCTGGGCTTCTGAGAGCGGCCAGGAGCTGCCTCTCAGGAAATAAGCTACTATGGAATTTTCAAGAACACTATGTTGGGATGTGAAATACTCCCGGCCCGATCGATCTTCCAGACTGGTTGTTCGTAAAATCTCAACCCTTCATGTACATATCCGTGTGAGCAAGGGCTTGCCCATCTGCTGAGTAATGCGGGATAGTCCGTGAAGTTAGACTTTGCCCTTTGAGCGGGAAAATTCAAGCATACGCTCGATCGGTTTCAGCGCTTTCTTGCGTATCGATTCGTCGATATGGATCTCATGGCTAACGTCATGCTCATCTTCCAGAACCGCGGCAAGGTTATCCAGGCTGTTCATTGCCATCCATGGACAATGGGCGCAACTGACACAGGATGCGCTGTCGCCACCTGTGGGCACGGCAATCAGCTTTTTGTCGGGAGCCGCTTCGTGCATCTTGTGAAAAAGTCCAAAATCGGTTGCAACGATCAGGGTCTTCGCTGTAGATGCTTTAGCAGCATTGATCAGCTGCGTCGTGGAACCAACTGCACTCGCCATATCAAGCACCTCGGTAGGCGACTCCGGATGCGCAATTACCTCGGCATCAGGATGCTCCTGCATTAGCTGCCTCAGTGAGTTTGCCTTGAACTCATCATGTACGACACAGAAACCTTGCCAGTTGAGAATGTCAGCACCGGTCTGCTTCTGCACATAATTGCCGAGATGACGATCAGGTGCAAAGATGATCTTCTCGCCTCTGGCGTGCAGGTGGGCTACGATATCGACGGCATTTGAGGAAGTGACTACCCAGTCAGAACGGGCCTTGACATCGGCACTGGTGTTAGCATAGACCATCACGGTCCTATCGAGGTGCTGATCGCAGAAGGCACTGAAGCTTTCGATCGGACAACTCAGATCGAGTGAGCATTCCGCAGCCAAATCCGGCATGATCACACGTTTTTCCGGGTTGAGAATCTTTGCTGATTCGCCCATGAAACGCACCCCTACTACAACCAGCGTAGTTGCCGGATGACGGTTACCGTAATCAGCCATACCCAGCGAATCACCGACGTAGCCGCCAGTGGCATCCGTCAGGATCTGCAGCTGCTCATCGACATAATAATGCGTGATGAGTACCGCATTCCTCTGTTTGAGCAAGATCTTGATCTTCTCGAACAACGAGTCGCGTTGCTTGGGCGTCAAACTGCGCGGCTCGGCCGCGTGCAACGCCTTGCTGCGAATCTCATCGACAAGCTCAAGCGGAATTGCGGATGCTTTACCCATAAACGACTTCAAACGAAATAAGAATCTCGACAGAATAAACGAGTGTTTTTAATTAAGCCATGGATTTCGATTAACGGCAATCCCGAAAAAACTACTCACCGCACGAATCCTTAGCACCCATTTTTGGGTGACTTCGAAAGCATGTAATCGTTTAATGGGAGACTGATTTCTCCAAAGGGGACACTCATAAAGCCAGGACGGGAGGCGACCTTCGGCCAGAAACGAACGCTCAACAATGAATCGATAATATGTTATCGAGTCAATTACCTTATAATTCAGCTGTTAGAAGGCAAGGTTCAGTTTCATAAACATCGGGGCGGAGATAATAAGCAATGACAGAGCAATCAGGTGAAGTCACCGTTGAGTTCCTAGAGGCGTTTGCAGATGCCTGGAATCGTCACGATGTAGATGGCCTCATGTCGTTTATGACTGATGATTGCATCTTTGAATCCTCAGGAGGAGAAAACGCTTGTGGTACTCGTTATGAGGGTGCGGAAGCAGTTCGGAAGGGATATTTAAAATCTTGGAAAGATTTCCCAGATGCACAGTGGAACAATGCTCGCCATTTTGTGCAAGGTGACCGAGGTGTCTCTGAATGGATATTCACGGGTACGAATGCAGATGGCAAACGATCTGAAGTTGCGGGCTGCGATATATTTACATTCCGAGATGGAAAGATTCTGGTCAAAAATTCCTATCGAAAAAATCGCCCACTAATATAAATGTCATTATTTGGAACCAACTTGCCTGCTAACAAACGCATGCAGTCGGACGCAGCAGAGCAGCGCCGCTGATGAGAAGCGTTATGTTTGTATAAATTTGGAAATACCATGACACTAAACGAAGAACTAGCTGATGTTGAAGCTGACATAGTGAATCGCAATGGAAGTGGAATCACCTCTTTGTTCGAGCAGCAGATAGATGCGGCTGAGCTTCATTTGCAAAGCACTTCAGTCGCTGAGGTTGGAAATTTGGCTAAGGATTTTTCCCTCAAAGATACCAAAGGAACAGTAGTAACCCTAAGTGAAATTGTGTTGGATGGCCCCATCATCCTCACTTTTTACCGAGGTAGTTGGTGCAACTTTTGTAACGCTGCTTTGAAATTCTGGGACAACCACGTGCCAGAAATAGAAGCCTGTGGATCAAAGCTTTTTGCGATAGCACCAGAAAAGATTGAAATCTGCCGAGAATTCAAGGCTGCCTCTGGTATAAGATTTGAACTCCTCAGTGATTCGAATAACAAGGTAGCGGCAATGTACGGTCTGGTTTACGAACTACCTAAGGCAGCAAGGGAGAAATTGTCTAGTTTTGGAACCGATGTAGGAATGATAAATGGAAGCGGATCATGGGAAGTACCGATTACAGCCACCTATGTTATTGGAAAAGACCAAAGAGTACGACTTGCCGATTGCGGCCCCGATTACCGTAGAAGGTTAGAGCCAGAAGCTGTCCTTGCAGCGCTGTCATGAAAAACATAACAAGCGCATGCAGACGGATCAACAACCCTCTACACCGCCGCTGACTGCTGAAGACAGGTATTAACGAGTGTCTCTTATGGGTTGTGATTTCAACCGGTCTCTGCTTCATTTACAACATCCTCCACTCTATAGTTAGAGATTAGGTGTTGCATCGACCGATTGAAATCACAGTCGGATACCGCCGCTGATACATTGGATTTGAGCGGCAGCTTTCTCCAAAAGAGACGCTCAATTGGCTGGGCTAGGAGGCAATCTTCGGCCAGGAACAGACGCTGGAATCTACTAGAAGTCGGTTGTCTATTTTCTCGTTACTCGAATGATTGGCTTAGGATGTCCATTATCCGTAAGTTCGACTACACCCATTTCGCGATATACCTATTTGCCGCAATTCACAATATCCTTAATTTGAGTTGTGGTGGGAATCGCCATAAAAATCAGAATGAAGAAATATTAAAGGGTCTCCAGATGTTTTTGAAATTCCGGCTTTTCATATTTATCGTGTTCTTGTTCGCTGGCAACCAGGCGATCGCCCAGTCGGATCGCGAGGATAATTCCTGGTGGTGGAAAGATAGCTGGTGGAACGAGGGCTTGATCGAGGCTCCTGATAATCATGCGATCGAAACTTCCTGGACCAGTTACATGAGCGGCGAAGTCGAGGTCCCGTCGCTGGTGTTGCGACCAGCTGATGATGGCAAATATCCAGCTGTTTTGTTCGTGCACGGCCGGCGTGGGCTGGATGAGTTGGTTCAACGTCATGCACGGCGGGTTGCGGCACGCGGCTTCGTGGTGCTGGCGCCCGATATTTACGGGGCGCATTTTCTGGACACCCACCCGCTAGAGCACGATTACGAGCTAGAAAAAGATGTCGACCTGGCAGTCGACGTACTGCTTGATCGTAACGACATCAGCACGAACAAGGCCTGCCTTTACTCGCATACCCGCGGAGGTTATTACACCCTCAAGGTGGCAACAACATTTAAGCGGCAGGATAAGGACATCGCCTGTTATGTTTCGTTTTATCCCCATCTACAGGATCCGAATGCGCCGGAGCCAATGCAAGTGTACGGCTACGCACCCGAGATCGAAGAATTGACGTTGCCGATGCTGGTGTTTATTGGTGACGAAGAACAGTATCAGCGGCGGCGCGTGATCGAGACCAGTATCAATGTGCTGCGAGACAGGGGCAGAGATGCGCGACTGATCATTTACCCCGGTGTCGGTCGTGGCTTTGATTTTCGCCCAGAGAATGTCCGAACCTTTGCCGACGACCTGGCCTCGAAGGACTCAGTACAGCGGGCGGCGAAATTTATGCGCCTCCACTTGTCAGCCTTGACCAACAGGGCTGCTTCCGAGGAGCCGTTGACGGGCGAGGCGCTCTACAACAGCGACAAGGCACCTGCATCGATGCTCTATGATCTACCCAGGGAGGTAGTGCCCGGGGTATGGTCTGCAATCGGAGCCACCGCACCGGGAACCTATGCTAACTCCGGGCACAACAATAACCTGTCATTCGTGATTACGAATGCCGGGGTGCTAGTGGTCAATGCTGGTGACAACTATCTTCTGGCAAAAGCCCTGCACGAGGAAATTAAAAAGATTACTGACAAGCCCGTACGCTACGTAGTACTGGAAAACGGTCAAGGGCATGCGATGCTGGGCTCGAGTTACTGGCAGGAGCAGGGTGTGCCTGTGATCGCACACATCGAAGCACTGCACGAGATCGAGGAACAGTCGTTTGCCCTGCTGGAGACGATGCAGGCAAGAGTCAAGGAGAAGGCAGAGGGGACGAGGGTGGTGTTACCGGATGAGACCTTCGAGGATAAAAAAATAATCCAGCTGGGCGATGAGCGGATCGAATTACTGAATCTGGGTCCTGCGCACAGTCCAGGTGATATTATCGTATGGCTGCCTGGCAAGCAGGTTGTAATCTCGGGTGACATGGCCTTCCACCAACGTATGCTACCCCTGTTCGAACATACGGACTCGGGAGCCTGGATTGAAACCTGGGACAAGTTCGAAGCACTGGGCGCCGAGGTGGTGATACCCGGCCATGGCGAGCCAACCGACATGACAACGGTTAGAAAATATACCCGCGATTACCTCGTGTTCCTTCGAGATAAGGTCGGTGACTTGATCGAGAACGGGGGCACACTGCAGGAAGCCTATCAGATTGACCAGTCTGCATACATGCACCTGCCAACCGCAGAGTTCCTGGCGAAGCGCAACGCCGGCCAGGTATTCCAGAGCATGGAGTTCGAGTTTTAACGATTAAAGAATAAATGGCCTTTCGTGGTATATGACTAAGGTTTTATGGTTTGTTCTTAAACGCAGACTGTATTCGCTGAGTTGACCACACTGATCGAGTTAGTATTTCTTTATAACAGGCGTTTTCGGTAACATCGGCCAGAGATACCGAGGGCAGGCAGATGAATCCGTTAAAGGCGCCATTAAACGAATCTGAAATTAGACAAGCGGTTAGCGCTGTTAAACGCGATGCCGGACTGGATAGTTCGGCCTGGTTCGAAACTATAAGTCTCGATGAATCGGACCAGTTCCCAGAGCAGCGCAGCGTCTACGTATGCTGCTACGAACCCGCCAGCAACCGCACGCTGTCCGGACTGGTCGTACTGGAAACCGATACATTACACGACTGGCATCATATCGAGGGTATGCAGGCGCGCATCGTGCCCGACGAATTTGCGATGGCCTGTGAACTGGCACGACAGGATCAGAACTTTCAAATGGCATTGAAAAAGCGCGGTCTCGACGATGCCTCAAAAGTCCTGATCGAAAGCTGGTCGGCAGGTAACTTCGGCAACCCCGAAGAGCAGGATCATCGTATCGCTTACGGCCACTGCTGGTTGATGAACGACGCCGGGGATAATCCCTATGCGCGACCGATTGCCAACCTGCACCCGGTGTTTGACCTGGCCAAACACGAGATTATTCGTATTAACGACTTTGGCGTGGTGCCGATTCCGCCCGATCCCGGCCCGATTCGACGGCCCCAACAGCGCGGTGATTTAACCGAGATCTCGATTACCCAGCCCGACGGTCCTAGCTTCGACGTCGATGGTTACCAGGTTAAGTGGCACGACTGGGAATTGCAGGTCGGCTTTGCGCAGCGCGATGGCCTGGTGCTTTACGATATCGGCATTAATGACAAGGGCCGGCTGCGTCCACTCATGAAACGTGCCTCGATGGCCGAGATGGTAGTACCCTATGGCGACCCGCGCGGCGCAAATTTTCGCCGCAACGCTTTCGATACCGGCGAATACGGAATCGGCGTTTCGCTCGACTCGCTTGCCCTTGGCTGCGATTGCCTGGGACATATTCATTATTTCGACATCTGGACCCACGACTGGCACGGAAAACCTCGTTTAATCAAGAACGCGGTCTGCATGCACGAAGAGGATTACGGAATTCTCTGGAAGTACTCGGTACCGGCTGCCGGGCAAGCCACGGTGGCGCGCTCGCGTCGACTGGTGATTTCATCTATCGCAACCATCGGTAATTATGTCTACGGATTCTTCTGGTACTTTTACCTGGACGGCACCATCGGCGTTGAGGTCAAGGCAACGGGCATACCCTTCCCCTCGGCGCTGGAAAATGACAAACCCGCTCCCTACGGCAGACAAATTGGCGACCAGGTCGAATCGCACGTCCATCAGCACGTGTTCAGTTTTCGCTTCGACATGGCAGTCGATGGCGAACGCAACTCGGCCAGTGAAATAAACTTCTCAGCATTACCCACTGGTGATGACAACCCTTACGGCAATGCCGTCCGCACCGAGGAAACACGCTTTAAGACCGAGCAGCAGGCGCAGCGTGAAATTGATGCACACAGCGCGCGCTACTGGCGGGTGCTAAATCCCAACGTTAACAACCGCTACGGTGAACCGGTCGCTTACAAACTAATCCCGGGCGCAAACAGCTTTCCGTTTCAACTGCCGGATTCATCGATAGGCCAGCGCGCCGCATTCATGTACAAACACCTATGGGTAACCCGTTACGCCGCCGATGAACTCTACCCGACCGGCTGGTTTCCAAATCAGCATGCGGGCGGCGATGGGTTGCCAAAATGGACCGAGGCCGACCGCAGCATCGACAACGAGGACATCGTGATCTGGCATACGGTGAACTACCATCACTGGCCGCGGCCTGAAGACTGGCCAGTGCAACCGGTAGTCTATGCCGGCTTTCACTGGATGCCGGATGGATTTTTCGATGAAAATCCAACCATGGATATGCCGCGCAGCAAGTGAGATGACGATCGATCGCAAACGCTCATTGCAACCGTGATATTCTGAGCCGGGATCGCAAACAATCTGAATCCGGGAAGAGGCAACCATGAATAACAGCAGGCCGAATATACTCGTAATCCAGGCAGACCAACTTGCAGCGAACTATATCGGGGCCTACCAAAACCCCATTGCGAGTACTCCACACATCGATTCACTGGCTTCGAGCGGTGCTATTTTCGATTCCGCCTATACCAATTTCCCGCTATGCGCACCCTCGCGTTTTTCAATGATGGCGGGACAGTTGGCTTCGACGATAGGTGCCTACGACAACGGGGCCGAGTTTTCATCGTCGATCCCGACCTTCGCCCACTACCTGCGCAATCTCGACTACCAGACTTGCCTGGTCGGCAAGATGCATTTCGTTGGCGCAGACCAGTTGCACGGATTCGAACAAAGGCTGACCACCGATATATACCCGGGTGATTTCGGCTGGACCGGTGACTGGAATGAGGTACGACCAAGCTTTGCTAACGATGCGGTCACGTTTACCAATGCCGGGGTTTGCCTGCGCAACGTGCAGCTGGAATACGACGACGAAGTCTGTCATCGCGCGCGCCGCAAGATATACGACCTGGCACGCGGCAACGATGATCGTCCGTTTATGCTGTTCACCTCGTTCACGCACCCGCACGATCCGTTTCAATGCCGACCCGAACACTGGGATCGTTACCGGCATGACGATATCGACATGCCGGTGGTGAACACCACACAGGACGAGATGGATCCCTACAGCCTGCGACTGATGGCGCAGTATGCACTAAAGGACAACCCTCCCAGCGAGGAGCAGGTGCGCGTGGCGCGGCATGCTTACTATGGCTCGGTCAGTTACGTCGATGATCAAGTCGGACAGTTACTCGAAGTATTGAAAGAAACCGGCCTGTATGAAAATACCGTCATCCTGCTAACAACTGATCACGGCGAGATGCTGGGCGAGCATGGGCTCTGGTACAAGAAATCATTCTTCGAGGAAGCCTGCCGAATTCCATTGATTATCAGCCATCCTCAGATTAACCACCGTCGCGTCAGTGCAAATGCTTCGCTGGTAGACTTGCTGCCCACCCTGCTTGAAATCGCCGGCGACACAACCCAGTCGACCCTGGTCGAAGCGGTTGCTGGAAACAGCCTGTGGGGACTTGCAACCGATTCCGAAGCGTCATGGGATCACCCGGTATATGCCGAAAACCTGGCCGAGGGCTCGACCACGCCGCTACTGATGGCCAAACACGGATCGATAAAATACGTCTACAGCGCGGTCGATCCCGAACAGTTGTTTGACCTTGAAACCGATCCGCACGAGCAAATCAATCAATTTGAGAACCCGGATTACAGGGATTCGCACGAGACCTTATCGAAACTGGTGCAGCAGCGTTGGAATGTCGAAACCCTGGCGCGCGATATCTTTGCCAGCCAGCGTCGTCGCCTGTTCCTGCGCGACGCGCTCGCCAAAGGCCAACTCCACGATTGGGATTTCTCACCGGTCGACGAGCTTGAGCAACATTGTTTGCGCGCCGACAAGATTTATTCGCAATGGGCCTACCAGGATATCCTGGGTTACCGATTTCCGAAGACATGAGCATTCCTGGATTACGCGCTCTTGCTACGGCGCTACGCAGTGGCGAAATAACTTCGACCAGGCTGGTCGAACAGGCACTGGAACTGGCAGATCAGTCGCACGCGGTATTTACCGCGATCAATCCCGGACTCTTGAGTCTGGCCGCCTCCATCGACCGTGCCCGCCAGAAATCACCTTCCCAGTCACCGCTTGCCGGCATCCCGATTGCACTCAAGGACCTGTTCAATGTCAGGAATGAATCCACGCTCGCCGGTTCGATCGTGCGCCAGCATTACGCGCAACCCGAAGCGCAAGACGCCGAGGTCGTAGCACCGCTGCGCGCTGCCGGGTTGCTGTTCCTGGGTCGCACCAACATGAGCGAGTTCGCGTTCTCCGGGATCGGCAAGAATCCACACTACGGCACGCCTTTGTCAATTTGGGACCGCGAAACCGGACGGCTACCGGGAGGTTCTTCGTCGGGCAGCGCCGTCGCCGTCGCCGAGGGTATCGTGGCCGCCGCGCTCGGCACTGATACGGCCGGGTCCTGCCGCATCCCGGCTGCCTTTAACGGCGTGGTCGGCGTCAAGCCCAGCCATGGACGCATGTCGCTTAATGGGATATTCCCGCTATCGCCGACTCTGGATGCACCGGGACCACTCGCGGTAGACGTCGATAGTTGCTTTATTCTCGATCAGTTAATGTACGGCAAACTACCACCTGCCGCTGCCCTGCCCACATTGCAACCGGCGGAACTGAAAATCATGAAACTGTTAATCCCGCGAGCTCGCGTGATGGAAGACCTTGAAGATGAAGTGCGGATCGCGTTCGAGCGATCGGTCGAGATACTCAGAGCGGCTGGCGTGAATATCGAGGAGACGCCCATGCCCGTGCTAGATCATTGCGATGACTTTTTCATCGAACGCCCGATCGTCGTGTACGAAGTCTGGCAGCATCATCGTGAAATGCTCGAACAACATCTTGATGAATACGACCCCTTTGTCGGCTTGCGCATGTCGGCTGGCGCTGAAATCAGCGCGGAAGAACAACAGCGGCGATATCGTGAAAGAGAACAGATCGTCGACTCCTTTAATAAGCAGTTTGAATCACTGCAGGTCGATGCACTGCTTTATCCAAGCGTGGCCTGCATCCCACCGGCAATTGCCGAAACGGATGACGAAGATAATGCCCGGCGGGTTAACCTGCGCTGTCTGCGCAATACCGCGACCGCCAATTATTTTGACGGCTGCTCGATCAGCCTCCCCTGTCATCAGACGGGTGAACCCCCGGTCGGATTAATGCTATCCGCGGCAAACGGCAACGATGAAAGCCTCTACCAGATCGCGGCCGCAATCGAAGCCGCATTGAAAACCTAAAACCGAATCGAGGGAAAGTTATTAATGAAATTGTCGCTGCATTGTTGCCTTACTGCGATCCAATGCTCCAATAGCACGCACGATTGACGACCGGGTCATTCGTGATCAATTTGAGTTCCAGGAGTTGATCCAGATCAAAACAAACTCACCACCAGGAGTTAGTCTATGTATAAATGATATACACCCCAGTATTGATGGCCCAAGCACCCCTATTTCAAGAAGACCTGATCAACCGTTATGACAAACCAGGGCCGCGTTATACTTCTTACCCCCCGGCAACAGAATTTCACGACCAGATTTCGGAATCCGACTATCGTGACTGGGCCAGTTCAAGTAATGAAGAACCTATTCCGAAACCGCTATCGCTCTATTTCCACATCCCGTTTTGCAGCTCGATCTGCTACTACTGCGCCTGCAACAAGGTCATTACCAAGAGAAAGGAACGTGCCGAGCCCTACCTGCAAGACCTGTATCGTGAAATAGAAATTCAGGCCAGTCTGTTTGACCCGGATCGGGAAGTGCGCCAGCTGCATTGGGGTGGCGGTACACCGGGATTCCTGTCGCATCAGCAGTCGCAACAGTTAATGGAGAATATTGCCAAACATTTTCGGCTGCAATCAGACGGTGACACGGACTACTCGATCGAACTCGATCCCCGCGTCATCGCCAGGGACGGAATATCCCACCTGCGCGGACTTGGTTTCAACCGCATCAGTATCGGTGTGCAGGATCTCGATGAGAAAGTGCAAAAAGCAGTCAACCGGCTTCAGAGCCTGGAAATAACCTCGAGGGTAATCGATGACGCTCGTCGCCACGGTATCCGCTCCATCAACATTGACCTGATTTATGGCCTGCCCCATCAAACCCTGGAAAGCTTTGCCGTTACGCTCGATCGGATTATCGATCTAAATCCAGACCGAATTGCGATGTATAACTATGCCCACCTGCCACATCGGTTTCCGCCACAGCGTCGTATCCAGGTGGAAGATTTACCGGATGCAGCCGAGAAACTGGCGATTCTGCATAGCGCGATCGACAAACTATGCACCGCGGGTTACGAATATATCGGTATGGACCATTTCGCCCGACCAGAGGACGAGCTTGCGGTGGCGCAGCGCGGCGGCAGTCTGCATCGAAATTTCCAGGGATATTCTGCCCACGCGCAGTGTGATTCGATCGGTTTCGGTGTGTCTGCCATCAGTCACGTCAGTGACAACTTCAGTCAGAACACCACCAGCCTCGACTCCTATCATGACAGCCTTGATCAACAGCAGCTTCCGGTGGTGCGGGGATACCAAAGCGACGAAGATGACCTGCTGCGCCGCGAGATTATCCAGAGCCTGGTCTGCCATTTTTATCTCGATATGCAGCGTATTTCGTCGCGCTGGGGAATCGACTTTAGCGACCACTTCGCAGATGAACTGAAACAACTGCGCGACATGGAGCAGGACGGACTGGTCAATGTGACTGACAATCAGGTTATGGTGCGTGAAGCGGGCCGTTTGCTGGTGCGCAACATCTGCATGATATTTGACCGTTACCAGCGGGATGGCAAAAGCGGCGGATCATTCTCGCGAACTGTTTAAATGACAGCTGCTTTAGTTGACATGGATCAATAAGCCGGACCCGCATCGTCTTATAATTCCTTTCGACTCCTACTCTTAACTACATCTTAGAGTATTTAGCCGGCATCTCCCCGCCGGCTATTTTTTTGCGTATCGACAATCCGGTCCTCGTCCATCAGGATACGATGCGCAGGACCTTCGAGGTCGTCGTACTGCCCGTCTCGAACCGCCCACAGTAAAATCCACACGATCACTCCCAGCAATATCAGCGAGATTGGAATCAACAGGTAGATTATTTCCATTAGCGGGTCAGCCTCAATGCGTTTAAAACCACCAGTAACGAGCTTACCGACATTCCGAGCGCGGCAAGCCAGGGCGCGATCAGACCCATCGCCGCGGCCGGGATCGCGCCGAAATTATACATTAAAGCCCAACCCATATTCTGGTAAACGATGCGTTGGGTTTCAGCCGCAAAAATCATCGATTGCGCAATCGCCGGCAGATGATTCGCGGTTAACACGATATCGGCGCTCGTCTTGGCGAGCGAACTGGCGCCACCCATAGCGATCGATACGTCCGCACTCGACAACACCGGGGCATCATTCACGCCATCGCCGATCATGAGTACTGCCGAAGATTCCCGTTGCAGCGCCTGCACCGCCTCCATTTTCCCATGTGGTGACATTTGTGCCCGGTAATCCGAAATTCCGGTCAGATCGGCCACCCGGCGGGCCGCGGCATCCCCATCCCCTGTCATCAAAATCACCGATTTACCCAGGGTTTGTAAATGCGTGATCAGCGTTTTCGCATCCTCACGCAGATCATCGACAAAGGTAAACATGGCGATTACACGATCGGCACGTGCCAGTACCACCACAGTCACCGCATCGGCCGCAATTTCTTCGAGCCATTGTGTCGGCATTTCTGCACTGCTGTGACTGGCAATATAGCTAGCGTTGCCAATAAAGTAATCGACGTCATCGATGCTGGCACAGATGCCACCACCCGCGGTGCTGGCAATCCGAGTAGGCTTGCATTTTTCCAGGACCCCGGCTTCCTGCACCAGCACTCGGGCCAATGGATGCTCGGAGTGCTGTTCGAGCGCGGCTGCAATTTGCAGGCACTGACCCCGGTCGTATTCCGGGCTGCAAATGACCCGTTCCAGTCTGGGCCGGCCCCGGGTCAGGGTGCCCGTCTTGTCGAATACCACGTGGGTGACCCGGTTTAAATTCTCGAGTGCCGAACCGCGCTTAACCAGTAGCCCAGCGGACTGCAACTTACCCAGGCTGGCGCTGATGGCGGTCGGTGTCGCCAGCGATAGCGCACAGGGACAACTTACGATCAACACCGCAAGTGCTATCTCAAACCAGCGTTCAGCATCGTGTAGCCACCAGAATACGGCGACGCTGATCACGATCAGCAATACGAAGCTGATAAATCGCGCCGCCACGCGATCCGCCAGGCGTGCCAGGGGAGGCTTTTCGGCCTGCGCGCGTTCGATGGTGCGCTGGATCTCCGCCATCACGGTATCCGCTCCGACTGACTTCACTTCCATCTGCAACGGATTGGTCACGTTGATGCTACCGCCGAGCAAACGATCACCGACATTTTTATCGACAGGAATACTTTCGCCATTCAATAACGATTCGTCGAGCGCAGAAAATCCCGAAATGATTTCGCCATCCGCAGGGATGGTCTCACCGGGACGCACCAGCACTCGGTCGCCGATAGCAAGCGTCGCCGCCGCGACGGATTCTTCGGCTCCCCCATCAGGCGCCAGTCGAGTCGTAACCACCGGCATTGACTGGGCGAGTTGTTCCACAGAAGCCGCGCAGCGCTGACGGGCCATATTTTCGAAGTATCGACTGGCCGATAAAAAGAAAACGAACATTACGACGGAGTCGAAATAGATTTCTCCCTGGCCGTTGATCGTCGCCAAAGCGCTGCTGGCAAAGGCGATTCCAATCGCGAGCGATACCGGGACATCCATGCCGACCTGGCGGCGAGCCAGGTCTCGCCCTGCCGAGATGAAAAAAGGCGTTGCCGAGTAAAGCATTACCGGAAGTGTCAGGCCGAGACTTAGCCAGCGAAAAAACTGTTCGAAAGATGCTTCCATGCCGGACCAGGCACCTGCATAGAGGCTGATCGATATCATCATGACCTGCATACCGAACAATCCGGCAACGGCGAGACGGCGCAGTTGCAGGCGCCGCTGTTGCCGATTCGACTCCTGTTGCTGATCGGGATTGTACGGCAGCGCACGATAGCCAATTTTCTGGATCGACTGCAGTATCTCGCTGAGTTTTATTCGAGTCTCGTCCCATCGCACCAGGGCGCGTTGCGTTGCGTAGTTGACGCGGACATCGGTAACCCCCGGTAACCCGGCGATGTATTGTTCATTGAGCCAGATACAGGCCGCACAGGTAATACCCTCCAGGATCAGGCTGGCCTCGCGCATGTCTGCACCCAGCGAGTGCACAAACTGGTCCTGGATTTCGGGGACGTCGTAGACTGCGGTGGCACGCAGGAACTCCGGCACCAGTCCCTGACCGGTCGGAGAAACCTCGGTCCTGACACGGTAAAAGTTTGCGTGACCAGATGCGATGATAGAATCTGCAACGGCCTGGCAACCATGGCAGCACATCGGTTGGTTGACACCATCGATGTTGACATACAGGTCCAGGTCCGGGGGTACCGGCAGACCACAATGAAAGCAGTCGCCGACACCGGCGACAGCAGATACTGCAGCGGTTTCGACGGAATTCTGAGGATCATCTCGTTTGGCTATGGCCGACTTCAACTAAATATCTCGATTTTTGACTGACGCTGGTTCAGGTGGTTGTAGTCATGATGCAACTTGAATATTATCGAAGTTTGATCTGGGTCAATACCAAAGCGCAAGCTTATTGAATAATCCACGTTAATTAATAACAAGATACACCGCCATGTTTATACAGCACATAATAGGTCTGTTCACAGATCCCACGCGCGAGTGGGAAAAAATTCGCGAGCAGCAGAAAAACGGTGAAAAGTCCTCCGCCGGGCACGTTTTCATCCTCGCACTGATTCCGGCCATATCGGGATATATCGGTACCACGCAGGTCGGCTGGCGTATCGGCGTTGGTGATCCCATCCGCATCACCGGGGATTCTGCATTCGCAATTGCCGTTATTTACTACCTTGCCCTGCTAGTAGGTGTCTTTTCTATCGGCTGGGTAATCCACTTGCTCGGTAAAGCCTATGAAGTCGTCAAGCCCATACCGCTTTGCATTGCACTCGCAGCCTATACCGCAACCCCGTTATTTTTGATCGGTATCATGCAGGTTTACCCGGTATTATGGCTCAACATGCTGCTGGGGCTGCCGGCCCTTGCCTACACCGTTTACCTGTTGTATTCAGGGCTGCCCATTATGATGGAAATACCGACCGAACGCGGATTTCTCTACTCCTCCGCGGTGCTCGCCGTTGGGCTGGTGGCGCTGGTTTCATTACTCGCGATGACCGCGCTGCTCTGGGGCATGGGCCTGCAGCCGGTATTTACCTACTGATTACCAATCATAGATTCACCTGTTTGATACGAATCAAACATCGAGGAAGCGCTAGATGACAAACACTGAAACCTATAACTACAAAGTAGTTCGGCAATTTTCGATTATGACGATCGTATGGGGTCTGGTCGGCATGTCGGTCGGCGTTCTGATCGCCGCACAACTGGCCTGGCCGGTACTCAATTTCGATGTTCCGTGGCTGACTTTCAGCCGACTGCGGCCCCTGCATACTAACGCGGTCATCTTTGCCTTCGGCGGCAGCGCCCTGTTTGCCTGTTCCTATTACGTGGTGCAGCACACCTGTCATGTCCGCCTGGTCTTCCCGGCACTGGCTGCTTTTACCTTCTGGGGCTGGCAGGTGGTGATTCTGCTGGCTGCCATTACGCTGCCGCTTGGAATTACCTCCAGCAAGGAATATGCCGAGCTGGAATGGCCGATCGATATTTTAATTACACTGGTGTGGGTTAGTTACGCGGTTGTTTTTTTCGGCACCATCATGAAACGTCGCGTCAAACATATCTATGTCGCCAACTGGTTTTTCGGCGCATTCATCATCACCGTAGCAGTGTTGCATCTTTTCAATAGCGCCGCGCTGCCGGTCAGTCTGTGGAAGTCCTACTCAGCCTATGCCGGAGTACAGGATGCGATGGTGCAATGGTGGTACGGGCATAATGCAGTCGGTTTTTTCCTGACCGCGGGTTTTCTCGGCATCATGTACTACTTCGTACCCAAACAGGCCGGACGACCGGTTTATTCCTATCGCCTGTCGGTGGTACATTTCTGGGCGCTGGTGTTTACTTATATCTGGGCCGGGCCGCACCATTTACACTACACCGCGCTGCCAGACTGGGCACAATCGCTCGGCATGATCATGTCCCTGATCCTGCTGGCCCCTTCCTGGGGTGGCATGATCAACGGCATCATGACGTTGTCGGGTGCCTGGCACAAACTGCGGACCGATCCAGTGTTGCGTTTATTGATTGTGTCTATTTCATTTTACGGTATGTCGACCTTCGAAGGCCCGATGATGGCGATCAAGACGGTCAACGCGCTGTCGCACTACACTGACTGGACCGTTGGTCACGTACATTCCGGGGCACTGGGATGGGTCGCACTGGTATCCATGGGTGCGATGTATTACCTGATTCCACGTCTTTTCGGGCGCGAACTCTACAGTCTGCGCCTGGTGGAGGTCCACTTCTGGGCTGCGACTATCGGTATCGTGCTCTATATAGCCTCAATGTGGGTTGCCGGGATCATGCAAGGCCTGATGTGGCGCGCGGTAAACGCGGACGGCACTTTAACCTACAGTTTTGTCGAGTCGGTACAGGCGATGCACCCCTACTACATCGTGCGTACCCTCGGCGGCGCATTCTTCCTGCTCGGCGCGGTAATCATGGCATATAACCTGTGGCGCACCATCGCCGACGCGAAACCCGTCGAAGTAGAAATTCCCGAACCGGCAAGCGCCCATTAAGTAAAAGTAACGAGATACGAATATGGCCACAGCACACGATAAAGTCGAAAAGAACATTGGTCTGATGATTATTCTGATCATCGGCGTCATTTCGGTTGGCGGACTGGTACAGATTGTTCCGCTGTTTTTTCAGGATTCTCTGACTGAGCCGGTGGCGGGACTGAAACCCTACTCCGCGTTGCGCCTGGAAGGGCGTGATATTTATGTGCGCGAAGGTTGCTATGTCTGTCATTCGCAAATGATCCGTCCCTTCCGTGCGGAAACCGAGCGCTACGGTCACTACTCGGTTGCCGGAGAATTTGTCTATGACCGCCCCTTCCAATGGGGTTCGAAGCGTACCGGGCCCGATCTGCATCGGGTCGGTGGTCGCTATAGCGACGACTGGCATCGAGTCCACATGATAAACCCACGTGACGTAGTGCCCGAATCGATCATGCCTGGATACCCCTGGCTGAACGAAAATGCGCTCGATGGCAGCAATATAGAAACCAAGATGAAAGCACTGCGCACCCTGGGCGCACCTTATACCGATGCCGAAATTGAAGCGGCGCCGCAGACGCTCGAGGGCAAGACTGAGCTCGATGCACTAATTGCCTACCTGCAAGGCCTCGGCATAGAACTTAAATCGAGGAAATAATCATGACGTTCACCCTGTTTCAATCGATCTGGTCCATCGTCGTATTGATTACATTTCTCGGCATCGTAGTGTGGGCTTACAGCGGCAAACGAAAATCCGCCTTCGACGAAGCGGCACAGCTGCCGTTTGAGGATGAACCTGTAACCAACAAAAAAACTTCTTCGGAGTAGATTCATGGCCGATTTTACAAGCGATTTCTGGCATTGGTATATCGCAATCATTTCCGTCCTCAGTATTCTTGCCTGCGTTTGGCTATTGCGCTGGATGACCTCGGGTTTCATAAAGAAGGATGAGGTGGAAGACACCGGCCATGTCTGGGACGGCGATTTGACCGAGCTCAATAATCCGTTACCACGCTGGTGGCTCGGACTGTTTTACATCACCATCGTATTCAGCGGTTTCTACCTGTTGCTCTATCCAGGCCTCGGCAATTTCGCCGGTATTCTGAATTGGACTTCGCAGGGTCAATACGAAGAGGAAGTGG
Organism: uncultured Gammaproteobacteria bacterium; assembly: GCA_937984095.1. Classification (GTDB taxonomy): domain Bacteria; phylum Pseudomonadota; class Gammaproteobacteria. Next base: position 21,940 of record CALJYH010000121.1, read on the forward strand.
CGAAAACAGAAGCCGCGGTCGGACCGTTGTTCGAACGCTACCAGCAAACAGCGATTCTCGATCTAACCAAGGATGAAGAAGCGCTCAAAATTGGTGAACGTCTGTTTATCAATTATTGCGCAACCTGCCACGGCTCAGATGCGCGAGGTGCACGTGGTTATCCGAATCTGCGCGATAGCGACTGGCTCTGGGGTGGCGATCCACAAAATATCAAGACCTCGATTCTGCAGGGCCGCCAGGCCGCAATGCCAGCCTGGGAAGGACCGCTTGGCGGAGAGCGTGGCGTCGACGAAGTTGCCCAGTACCTATTGAGCCTGTCAGGCCGGGCAACCATCTCCGAACTAGCCGAAAAAGGTAAGGCAAAGTATGAAATGTTCTGCATTGCCTGTCATGGGCCCACCGGAACCGGTAATACCGCACTCGGAGCACCCAACCTGACCGATGATGTCTGGCTTTACGGCGGTTCGCTCACGCGCATTAGCCAGTCCATCGCCAAGGGGCGCAATGGGCAAATGCCGGCGCATGGTGATTTCCTCGGTGAAGCCAAGGTTCACCTGCTCGCGGCTTACGTCTATGGACTGTCGCAAGAAAAGTAATGGATGTACCGATACCAGACAAAATCCCGCGCATACAACAGGTCATTTCTGTACTCTGGCCTTCGTTTTTAACTGCAATTGTTGCTACCGGGATTTTCTTTTCGGCATTTAATCCGAGAGATTTGATTCCATTTAATCTTGATATCGATATTAGTCCACTGGCCGCTTACAGCATCGGATTTTTTTTGTTCTGGATACTGGCGGCCATTTCCAGCTACGGGACGCTCTACTTCACCATTTCGAACAGTCGTTTCCTGAACAAGCAAGACCAATGACCACTTAACGGTGGGCATAATCCGACATGAGCAGCTCTCAAGCAAACTCAACTGACAAAGCACTTTACGCCGCGCACAAGAAAATATACCCGCGTGAAGTCAGCGGTCGCTTTACCCGCCTACGCATGCTCTCGGTTGTCGTTCTGCTCGGCATCTACTACGTGACACCACTGCTGCAGTGGGATGGACGCCAGGCCCTGCTGTTCGACCTGCCGGCACGCAAGTTTTATATCTTCGGGCTGACGTTGTGGCCGCAGGATTTTATTTACCTCGCGGCATTACTGATTCTCGCCGGCCTGTCTCTGTTCTTTTTTACCGCGCTGGTTGGTCGAGTATGGTGTGGTTATGCCTGCCCGCAAACCGTGTGGACCGAGGCTTACCTGTGGATGGAGCGCAAGATCGAGGGCAAGCGTACCAGCCGCATGAAACTCGACAAGGCATCTACCTCTGCCGCAAAGATTCGTACCAAGACACTCAAGCACACGGTCTGGATTGCATTTTCATTATGGACCGGTTTTACCTTCGTCGGCTACTTCACGCCGATCGATCAACTCGCCGCCAAACTGTTTAGCGCAAGCCTCGGACCCTGGGAAACTTTCTGGATCCTGTTTTACAGCTTTGCGACCTATGGTAATGCAGGTTTCATGCGCGAGCAGGTGTGTAAATACATGTGCCCATATGCCCGCTTCCAGAGCGCAATGTTCGATTCAGACACGCTGATAGTCGCCTACCATCCGGAGCGTGGCGACCCCCGGGGTTCACGCCGACGGGGCACCGATCCTAAAACAGTGGGCCTCGGTGATTGTATCGACTGTAACGTCTGCGTGCAGGTTTGCCCCACCGGCATCGATATTCGCGACGGTCTGCAGTACGAATGCATCGCCTGTTCCGCCTGCATTGATGCCTGCGATGAAATCATGGACAAGATGTCTTACCCGCGTGGCTTGATCCGCTATACCACGGAAAATGCCGCCCAGGGTAAACAACAACATATTTTGCGACCGCGCGTAATGGTTTACGCAGCGATCCTGCTAATCTTGTGCGGTGCCCTACTGACTAATATAGTTCAGCGCATTCCTCTGGAGCTTGACGTGATACGAGACCGCAACACCCTCTACCGCGAGACCCGGGAGGGTTTGATTGAGAATGTCTATACCCTCAAGATTCTCAACATGGATTCGCAGACACATCAATATACCCTGCGGGCTGACGGTATCGATGGCATGAAACTGGTCACCGACGAGGCCGAGATCGTGGTGCCAGCGGGCGCGGTGCAGCAACTAATCGTCAGACTCCAGGCGGATGAATTCAATATGGAAAGCCGCAGTGTAGCAGTTAAATTTTACCTGCAGGCTAACGAAGCAAACCATTTGAACACGGTTGAAGAGGCACGCTTTGTCGGCCCTGGGAAAACATGATGAATTCGACCGAGGCAACACCGAGGAACTGGAAACGCGAGCCGATGGTGTGGCTGCTGATCGGGATTCCGCTTTCTGCAGTAATCATGGGCGTGGTTATGATAACGCTTGCGATCCAGTCTTTTTCCGGGCTCGTGGTTGACGACTACTATAAAAAGGGCAAGGAAATCAATCGCGTTCTGGCGCGCGATCAATTTGCCTATGAACTCGGTCTCGCCGCTGGATTTAGCCTCGAAACCGAGGGCAAGGTCGAGATCCGTTTCGATCCCAGGGTGCAGGTTATTCCGGGTGATACGATTGAACTCAAGTTAATCCATGCAACCGTGCCGGGACTCGATCAGCAACTGGATCTCCGCAAGACCGATACCCACCTGCTTCGCGGCGAACTCAATCTCCCGGGTGAAGGTCGCTGGAACCTCTTTCTGCAAACCGAAGATTGGCGTCTGACCGGATCATTACAATATCCCGAGCAAGCATCGGCAAAACTGTTGCCCAACTATTTTCCGGATTAGTCGATGCCGGTTGATCTCACATTCGGCGCTGCAATCATCGTAGGTCTGCTCGGCTCTAGCCACTGCCTCGGTATGTGCGGTGGCATCGTCTCGGCCCTGAACATGGGGGTCACCGACAAAGTCTCCGCGAAACCTCGTTCCCTGTTCATCTATCAACTAAGCTACAACGGCGGGCGCATCACCAGCTACGTGCTGGTCGGATTGCTGGCCGGTTCGCTGGGCGCCGGGCTGGCACAACTCGGAGTCAGCCCCATCGCTGGCAAACTGTTTGCGGCCGCTTTCATGGTCGCATTGGGCCTTTACCTCGCCAACTGGTGGCGCGGATTGGTGCTACTGGAAAAACTGGGCATGAAACTATGGCGACATATCCAGCCCATCGGTAAACGCCTTTTTCCGATAGAAAGTCCGGTGCAGGCTTACCTGCTCGGAACGCTCTGGGGATGGTTGCCCTGTGGACTGGTATACGCGGTCGTCGCGTGGTCACTGACGACCGGCAACGCCTACCAGGGCGCAATGCTGATGCTGGGTTTCGGGCTTGGAACCCTGCCCGCGATGCTGCTCGCGGGCAACGTATTCAATTACTTCAAGGGCTGGGCGAAATCCCAGTGGGTCAGAACCTCGGCGGGATTAATGATTATTGCATTCGGGCTTTACAGCGGTTTAAGCGTGTTAAAGCCGCAACACCATCATCATACGGGTTTGAGCTCGACCGTCCTGGTATGTGACTGTGAACCACTGGCACGGGTTCCGGCGATTTTACGCAGCTTGTCATGATCCAGAATTTCGACCTCACGCCGATTCACCTGCAGGATACCTGAGTCCTGGAAACGGGTCAGAGTCCGGCTCACGGTTTCTACCGCAAGTCCGAGGTAACAACCGATATCCTGTCGCGACATGGTTAACAGGAATGCCGATGCAGAGTAACCGCGAGACCAGTAACGACAGGCCAGGTCATCCAGGAAACTGGCAATACGACCATCGGCATCCTTGCGTGCCAACATTAATACCAGGTTATGGTCACGCTGCATTTGTTCAGCGGTGATCTTCAACAGGTTTGAACCCTGTGCCTTATCGCTCAAATAGGCATGCGGAAAGCGACACAGGGAGGTCGTTTCAAGAGTAGTCGCGGAAGACATGCGAAACTGTTCATCGGAAGTATCGAGCCCAAAAACATCACCCGGCAGGTAAAATCCCAACACCTGTTCTTCACCATCCTCGGTCACCAGGTAGCTTTTGATTGAACCGCTACGCACCACGTAAAATGCGTCCGCTTCCTCACCCTCGCGAAATACATGCTCTCCCTTGCGACTGATACGTTTCGTGCTGCAAAGCTGCTGTTGGATTTCTTCGCTATCGAGCAACTGTAAACCAAGGCAACCACCACGTGGTTCACAGATATGACACTCCTGTACCATGTGATTATTTTGTGCCTGCATTAACATGATGACCCCCTATCTATATTAAATTTCTTAGAATGAAGTTTGCGTTAAACCATTATTTTCCGCCATCGGGGTTTTCCTGATGGGCATATCGGGGCGTTCCAGATACCATAAGCCTGAATTGTTAACCAGGTAAGCACTTTCCGAGTGATTCAGCGTCAACCATTTAACCAGCTGTTCCTGATCATGGCCACTGCGACCCTGCTGGTCAGCGCGGTTTCGATCATCAGCCTCTATAACACCGCTATTCAACAACAACGATTTAGCCTGATAGAAACCGTGCAAAGCCGGGCCCGCCTGATCGAATCAAGCGCGCAGTTTGATCTACGCCATCTCGACCGGGATATTTCGGAAGATGATCGATTCGCATTATTGGAGGAAATCAGCGCAATACAACGCGAGCACGCGCACTTTGGAAAAACCGGAGAATTCGTGCTCGCCCGGCGTGACGGCGATCGGGTAGTATTTCTCCAAAAACTAAGGCATGCACAACCTGAAACCCTGGAATCAATCCCCTTAAACGGAAATTTGGGCGAACCCATGCGGAGGGCACTGGCGGGTGAATCGGGCGTTCAAACCGCGTTTGATTACCGGGGCGAGAAAGTTTTGGCGGCATTCGAACCCCTGCCAGCACTGGGGCTCGGCCTGGTCGCAAAGATCGACACCGCCGAAATTCGTACCCCTTTTGTGCGCGCCGGGTTTCTCGCGGGAGCGATTGCACTATTCATTATCTTTGTCGCGAGCCGGTTCTTCCTGCGCATCTCGAGACCTCTCGAGGAAACCATCGACCAGCAGGCAGAAACCTTCCAGATCCTGGCGCAGACTTCGCGCGAGGGCATCGTCCTGGCCGGTACCGATGGCGTGATCCAGTTCGTCAATCCGGCCATCGAAAGCCTGTTTGGTTATCGCAAACGGGAACTAATCGGAGAAAAGGTAAATGTATTAATGCCAAGGGAGCACAGCATAGCGCATGATGGTTACATACAAAAATATCTGCATACGGGGATTCCGACCATTGTTGGCACCGGGCGTCAGTTGAGCGCGATTCGCAAGGATGGTTCGCGCTTTCCAATTTACCTGTCGATCGGTGACATAAAAACCAGCCACACGCGTCTGTTTGCAGGAGTGATCATGGATATCAGCGAGCAGCAACAGTTGCAAAAAGAAATTCTGGAAATTCCGGTGAATGAACAACGCCGCATCGGGCAGGAGCTGCATGATGGCCTTGGACAGCAATTAACCGGCCTTGGATTATTGGCGACCAGCCTGTTGAACAAGGCGAGCAAACCCGAGCATGAGCTGGCGTCTAAGCTGGCTAGCGGATTGCAGGACGCCATATCACAGGTGCGTGCGCTATCACGTGGCTTGATGCCGGTCGATATCGATACTGAAGGTTTTATGAATTCGCTCGAAAAACTGATCGAAGATATTCGCCTGCAAACCAACCTCGATATTCATCTGAAGATACTGGATCGAATTCACATCGCGGATAACACGACCGCGATGCACCTTTATCGCATCGTCCAGGAAGCTCTGAACAATGCGGTAAAACATGCCGAAGCCAGCCAGATAAACGTCGGGTTGGGTGTCGAAGGCCTGCGTGGATGCTTTCTGATCAGCGACAATGGCAAGGGATTGCATACTTCGCCCAAAGAATCTTCGGGGCTTGGTTTGCGAATCATGAGGCATCGCTGTGGCCTGATCGATGCTGACCTGGAGGTCGAATCCTCGCCTGAAGACGGCACCCGGATAAAATGTTACTTTCCTATCGAGAACAACGATAATTTAAGTCAATGACCAGAATCCTGATAGTTGATGATCACCCGTTGGTGCGCACCGGATTTGCACAATTGATTGGTGATTGCCCCGACCTCGAGGTCTGCGGGGAGGCGGGTGATATGGCGGAAGCCCTTAAGCAGATCGATGCAACCAGCCCGGACCTGGCGATTATCGATCTATCGCTGGCCGGCGGTAGCGGCCTGGATTTGATCGAGCGCATCAGATCTCGTAACAAGGATATCCTGATGCTGGTCGCCTCGATGCACGATGAAACGCTCTATGCGGAGCGCGTGCTGGCGGCAGGCGCACGCGGGTACATCAACAAGCAGGAAGCACAGGAGAGAATCATTCACGCGATTCGGCAGGTGCTGAGTGGAAAGGTTTACCTAAGTCAGCAGATGACGGACCGCCTGCTCAGCGGCATGGTTGATGCCAATGGCGGAAAACGCGACATAGACAGCCTCTCCAATCGTGAACTTCAGGTGTTTGAGTTAATCGGCGAAGGCGTTTCCAGTAGCCAGATTGCCGAACAACTTAACCTCAGCATCAAGACCATCGAAACCCACCAGGCGCACATCAAGAAAAAACTGGGCCTTGGATCAGCGCACGAATTAAACCAGCGCGCAATACGCTGGGCAATGGATCAGCAGAGTTAAATAAGCCTAAATTTACAAGGCAGTTGATCCGCGTCAATACCCCTTGTTCCGGGAATATATATACTGGTTTTATTATCCATTTAGTAAGGAGTGAGTCATGAATATGCAAGTTTGGAATCCTTTTCAGGAATTCGAGAATCTGCTATCCCGTTACAATAAGGGAACGAGTGGTTCGGGTACTCAATTGAGTAACGACTTGAGTTTTGCTGATTGGGCGCCGTCCTGTGACATCGAGGAACAGGAAGACAGGTATGTTATCAAGGCGGATTTACCCGGTGTCGACAAGAAAGATATCGACGTCAAACTGGAAAACGGCGTAATCAGTATCCGCGGAGAAAAGCAGACCGAGAAGGAAACCGGTAAAGGCACCAAGCGCCATCGTACAGAGCGCTTTCACGGATCTTTCGCGCGCAGTTTTACCCTGCCAGACGCGGTTAAAGATGAAAGGGTAGAAGCGAATTACAAGGATGGAGTGTTGTCACTGGTGATTCCAAAGGCGGAAGAGGCCAAGCCGAAATCGATCGATATCAAGGTCAGTTAATTACCCTGACTTCAGCTGGCGGCATACACTGTATGCCGCTTTTTTTTGTCCTTTCACTCAGGCGCAAGCCGGCTAACCCAACCCTGCAAGCCAAGAAATAAACCCGATCATGCATTGATTCAAATCAATACCCCGGTAAACTTTGTCACCCATTATCGTCTTATCTTCCGATTGGAGTAAAAAACCATGGAATTCAAGAATATACTCATTCACCTGGATCACAGCAGCGGCTGTGATAACCGGCTGGACATCGCTTTTAAGCTGGCACAGAAATTCGATGCGAAACTCGCCGGGTTATTTATCGTCCCTGATTACGTCGTGCCATCCTATGTCGAAGCCCAGATCAGTGTCGACTTGATTACCGACGTAACCGAAAAGGCAGTCGCACGGGCAAAGGAGACGCTGGCCGGATATCAAAAACTCGCTGATGATGCAGGGATCAAGATGGAAGCTCATGTAGTGGAAGGACAGGTCATACCGATCCTGCGTGAGCATACGAAGTATTCAGACCTGTTGTTGCTGGGACAGGACCAACCCGATGACCCTGATAATTCAAGCTACGGGCTCGCCGATGCGCTGCTGTTTGAGGGCGCCTGCGCCTGCATGGTGGTGCCACATAGTGGGAAACTCGCAGTTCCGGGAAAACGAGTGTTACTCACCTGGAATGCCAGCCGTGAATCCGCACGCGCGCTGCGCGAGGCTATGCCTTTTCTAAGCCGTGCGGAAACGGTCGTGGTACTGTCGTCGGAACCGAACGATGGCGATAGCGATACGGCGCGGGGTCATCCACACGCACAGGAACTCGACAGGCTACTAAAGTCGCATGGGATCGAGGCGGTTTCCAGCGGCATCAGCGATCCGGATATCAGTGCCACCGACGCGATCATCGGTCAGGCAGCCGATATGAATGCCGATATGATTATCATGGGTGCTTACGGTCACGCACGCCTGCGCGAAATTATCCTGGGCGGGGTAACTCGTGATTTACTCAAGCAGTCACCCGTCCCTCTATTTCTCGCACACTAACCGCCGGCCTGCTGATTAAAAAAGGAAGCCCCCGCAGGAATTTCCGGGTTTTCCATATCGAAAGCCACGGAACGTATGCGACCGGGGTCTTCGCCATGCACCACTTGGCCTGAGTAAACGCTCGGTACCGCACAAGGTACCAGGGGTATAGCATCCGCGGCGGTCAGGGTTGCGATATAAAGCGTACGCGGTCGCTGCGTCAGGTTTTCCGACGAAGCGTGCAGTGCGCGCGTATGCATCAGGCACAAACTACCGGCAGGACCCAGACACTCGATTGCCTTGGTTTCACACTCCGCGGCTATCCCATCATCGACTGCCCCGGTAAATTTTCCATGCTGCCACAGTGAGTGCAGCGGCCCACGATGCGAACCCTGAACAACCCGCGCCGGACCAATGGCGCTATCGATATCGTCGAAAAAAAGCATGGCTGTGATGCAGTCATCGTTGCTGTGGGGATCAAAGGTGAAATCCTGGTGCCATTTCACGGTAGTGCCGCTGCCTGGTAACTTGCTATTGAGCTTGGCATGATGAAAACGCAGGTTTTCGCCCAGCAGATCAGCTACCGCTTCGAGCATGGGCCCCTCCTCGATCAGCTTTAAAAACGCTTCCGAAATTTCCTCGGGAGACGCAACGCGGCGCAGGGCGGGAGCATCGGCACAATGACCTGGCTCCACGTCAAAACGTGGTCGACCATCCAGCATTTCACCGAAGGGCCCGTCATGTTGGCGGGACTCCTCGATCCAGCGTTCGTGTTGCTGGCGGGCCGGCTCCAGGTCTGCAGCCGAATAAGCCGACACCACCACGACCACCCCGCTTTCCCAAAATTCCGCTATTTGCGCTTCACTTAACATAGTCTCACCATTCTACCGCCAATACCCTGTGGCGCTTAAATATTTTATGCTACCAATATTCCGCCCACATTGGTGAATGGCCTGAAAAAGTCGCTCCCAACCGGCGCATGCGCCGGTTGGTCCATCCATGGAATCGCTTGGAGCGCGGCATCGAACTCCTAGACCGATTGGTTTGTGTCGGCGATCAGGCTCAGGATTTCAAACATTACGGCGGTGGCGAAATGCGAGGTTTGCCGATTGGGGTGATCCTTGGTTGGCATCAGGCATACCACGTCACCGCCGATGATGTTTTTCCCGCGCACGCAACGTAATAATTCCATCACTTCATCGACCTGGAAACCCTGGATACCACATTCGAGATTAGCCACGCCGGGACATATGGTGGTATCCATGCAGTCCAGGTCAAAGGTGATATACAGCGGCGCATCGCCAATGCGATCGTTAATCAACTCCATGGTTTTCTCAGGCCCCAGTTCACGATAACGTTTGATCGGCACCACTTCGTAACCGAGATCAGAACTGGTTTTCCACCAGTCGAGCGTTCGTGGGTTGCCGCGCATGCCGATCTGCACGCTATGCGCGGTATCGATGTAACCGTCACGCACCAGGTAAGCCGCCCAGTGCGCCGCGGACTTGACCGCACCGAGGAAATGAGGAACCTGCTCGTAAGCATCGGTATGGGCATCGAAATGCAGAAATGCAGCCTTGCGCCCATCAGTCAAGCGAGCCTTGTCACCGGAAATGGCCTGCATGATGCCGCCCGTAATGGCATGGTCACCACCGATCGACACCGGGCGAGTGCCGGCGGCGTCTAGAGTGCGGTAAAAGTCGGTAATACGCTCGATGCAGCGCTCATTGTCATTCGCTTCCGGCAAGGGTACGTCACCCATGTCCCCAATGCGGCAGCTCTGCCAGGGATCGACCTGGAACTCTGAATGCACCCGGCGCGACATAGCGGAGACATCGCGCACCGCGCGCGGCCCGAGGTGCTGATCGCGTTCTGTAGTTCCGTTGCCGGTCGAATGCGGAACGCCGACCAGCGCAATATCAAGTTTTGCCGGATCACGCTCGATCGGGCATCTGAACAAGGTCGGAATATCCCACCAGTAAAGACCTTCCAGCATCATCCTGTCTTCGGCAGATAAGTTATCGCTCATTTTAATTTCCTCGGTTTTTTAGTAGGCACGCTTTTGGGATGCGCCCTGGTATAAAATATCTGCCCAGTTGCGGTTTGCCTTTTCGCGCTCGTTAACTCCTTCGGGATCCATATCGTGGCTGGGCCGCTTGAGATAAACAAAATCCGGCTGTGCACAATTACCTCGCATCGGCAGCCAGTAGTTTTCACCCAGGGTCTGACGTGCACCGGCGGGCATGTAAGCCTGCATTGCGAATCCGATCCGCCGTTGTTGACTCCGGTTCGGCTGCGACCCATGGATTACCTTTGCGTGGTGCAATGACATTTGTCCGGGTTTTAGAATCAAATCGACTGCAGTTGATTCGTCGATGTTCTGTATTTCCTGGCCACGGGTCAGAATATTGTCTTGGTGGAAGGTTTCCTGGTGCGGTTGTATCGAATTCTGATGACTTCCCGGAATCATGCTCATACAACCGGTTTCACGATTACTTGCAGTTAACGCGACCCAGGAGGTGACATAGTTGTGCGGCGTAATACCCATATAGGTCGCATCCTGGTGCCAGCTTACGAAGTGACTGGTTTGTGGTTCCTTGATAAACAATACGCTACCCCACAGCGCGAAGTCGCGTCCAATCAAATCCTCGACCGCATCCAGAATTACGGGGTGATGTGCCAGTTCATCGAGAAATTTAAAGGCCAGGTGTGGATTGTTGCGATTCTCGGCATTTAGCTGATCGGGATACTTCGCTTCCGCCGATCTCAGGCGCTGTTCGTATTCCGCGGCCTCGTCTTCGGAAATCACATGGATGGGCGCTATGAATCCCTGCTCGCGATACTGCTCTACCTGTTGCTGCGAAAGTACTTTACCCACGACTCGTTAACTCGTGAATTGGGAATCCTGCGATAGTAGCGTAAACTCGCGCCGAACCAATAGCAGAAAGTTGCAATCTTTCCGGCCATGAAAAAACTCGACAAACAAACGCTGATGGGTATCCGCGACCAGTTCGGCAGTTACGCCTGGGACGATGCGGAAATTTCGGAGTTGGTGGACCCGCAGCTGGGTATCATCACCGGCTTCCAGGAACTTCTCGACCAGCTCGAGGTATTACGTAAAATCGACCTCGAAGCAATGCCCCCCGCCGGCGATATAATCACCAAATGAGCGCCTCGCCGGCGTTTGCGCCGATCACCGAAATCAACCTGCGGTTGCGCAATGGCGATCTCAGCGCCATTGAATTGGTCAATTTGTATACGGACCGAATCGAGCGCTTTGGTGAGATCAGCAAGGCCTTTATCAGTCTCGATACCAAAAGCGCACTCTCAAAAGCAGAAATAATTGATGAAAGTTTTAAAGATGATCTGCCTCTCAATGGAATTCCCTACGCCTGCAAGGACTTGTTTGATGTTAAAGGTCTGCCGACCACGGCAGGGTCGCAGGTGCTGCAGGATAACGTGGCGCAACAGGATGCGGCAGCGATCAAATGCATGAACCAGGCCGGCGCAATATGCATCGGCAAAAACAACCTGCACGAGTTTGCCTACGGCGCGACGGGTGAAAATACGCTTTACGGTACGGTGCCCAATCCCTATGACCAGTCACGTCTTGCAGGCGGTTCGAGCAGCGGTTCGGCTGCTGCGGTGGGCTTCGGCCTTTGCGCCGCGGCGCTCGGTACCGATACCGGTGGATCGGTTCGTGCACCCGCTGCCCTTTGCGGGCTGGTGGGTTTCAAACCAACCTACGGGCGCATCAGTACCGAGGGCGTCATACCTTATTCATGGACACTTGACCATGTCGGCACACTTACCCGTAGCGTGGCCGATGTTGGGCTTTTATTTGATTCACTGGCGCTAGAGTCGCAACCTCCAGTGCAGAAAGGTCTGGATAATCTGACTATTGGAATCCCGGAGTCTTTCTTTTTTAATCGATGCGACAGCGAAATTCTAGACAGCATCGACGCGCTAATGAATTTTTTACGCCAGGCCGGTGCGAATCTCAAACCGGTATCCATGCCATCGATGGAATATACCCGCACGGTATCACTGACAGTACAAATGCCGGAGGCACTGTCCTATCACAATCGCTACCTGGAACAGCGAGGGCATTTGTACAGCCAGGATTTCCGCGCGGGGCTGGCGCTGGGCCAATGCCTGCTTGCCGAGCAATATATCCGCGCCAAGCGTTTCATCGAAACCTACCGCAACGATATGGGCAAGGTATTTGCAGAGGTCGATGTGCTACTGACGCCCGCAACGCCGGTGATAGCGCCGAAAATCGGCGTGGTCGAGGTGACCGTAGATGGATATTCCGAGCCCGCCGGAAACGCAATAACCCGGTACACCTCTTTCTTTAACATGACCGGGCATCCGGCAATTACACTGCCTTGCGGCTTACACGGCGAGGGCTTGCCGATCGGAGCGCAGCTAGTCGGCAGGCATTTTGGCGACGAGCAATTAATCGACATTGCAGAACAGATTGAATCTTGCTACGACTTCGAACTGCCTCTGCCGAACCTGGATTAAATATCATTCTGGCCTTGAGCAGATACGTCCGGAAGCCGCCTACGCCCGAATGACGGGTAAATTCTGTTTTTCGGGGTAACGGATTATCTAATACCTTTCACCATAAGCTGCTTTATCAGCTTTTCCATCTCAGCGTCGGAAAATCCTTCACGTTCAGTTAGCGAACTGCCAAGGTTGGCGCCGGCGAGTGCTGACGGGGATTCTTTACGAAATAAACTCAGGGCCGCACCCTGCCCTTCGATCAAGTCACGCATCACCAGGGGGCTCAACATGCCGGCCATCTCCATCACCGGACACTGGATGATATTGTGCAAAGCCGTCAATAACTTGGGGCCGATAAACTGCGGCACCATTCTGCCCTGGTTCAGCCGTAACAGGCGTTCTGCGGCATCACAGTAAAAGTCGAGAAAGTGATTACCGCGCCGAAACATTAATAATGCATTGTGCACCTTGTTATAGGTCCGCAGCTTTTCGGACTTGTCCTGCTGCACCCATATCTCTCTACCCACTGCGAAATCGGAATCAGGCAGTAAAAACTGACCTGAGTCAAAGATCAAAAAATCGGCATCGCACCAGATTACTCGGTCGTAACCTTCGGCCAGTCCCTGTTGCAAAATTTTGAGCCGCGCGAGATCACTTGCGATCACGGTTTGGGCACCAATTTTTTCAAACAACTCCGGCTCGATCAGGTCGAAGAGTTCGTCACCGATAAAACACATTTCGAATTGATTATCCTGCGCCCAGCTAGTGACAGAATCCATGCAGAGCCGCAGCCACTCGAAAGGCAACGGATCACGATGGGACTGGATTACCAGGGTAGCGGACATCAAAAAACCAGTGTCATTGTTCGTGCGCGACAGCTTATCATGCTATTTTTACCGCGTTCGTTAACAGCCATAGAGAAAAATTAATGACTGATCCAACAATCGCAGACAACAAGCCGGCCAGGGTAGCGCTCGAGAAAGACAGGAAATACTATTTCTGCATGTGCGGACGAAGCAACAATCAACCTTTTTGCGATGGCTCACACAAGGGCAGCGAGTTTTCACCAATGGCCTTTGTTTGCGATGCCAGCAAGGACTATTACCTGTGCCGATGCAAGCATAGCGGCAACAAACCCTATTGCGATGGCACCCACAAACAGTTCGACGATGACCAGGTCGGAAAGCCCCTCAGCTAGTTTAAGTTGAGATTTATCCGCAAAGTTGCGGACTTCCCCCCTCACTGGCGTCTTTGCCATATACCATGCGTTCTATTCCGGCCCAGTAGGCTGCCGCCTCGCACATCGGGCAGGCCGGTGACGACGAATACAGAATGCAGCGACTGAGATCGCGCGAATTGAGTCGACGCGCCGCATCCCGAATGGCTTCCATCTCGGCGTGAGCAGTTGGATCCTGATTGATTATTACATGACTCGGGGATTGACCAACGATTTTACCATCGCGAACTACGACCGCCCCATAGCCCTGATCACCGCTTTCGATTGCCCGTTTTTGCATGGCAAAGGCGCGTACTATGAATGACGTATCATCGCTTCGATCAGGCTGCTCGATTGATTCCGATTCCGCACTGCTCGCCAGGCTATCACGCGCTGCGAGCACCGGGAACATTCCCGCCACAGCAAGCACTAGTGCTCGCCTTTTTACGTTTGGTTGTTTAACCATGATTATTCCCATCCAGACAATTCGTTCAGTTTAACATTTCCCGCACAAAACCCACTTGTGCAGCAAGCAGGCAAACGCATAAAATACCCGGCCTTCTAACTGATACCTGGGGACTAACATGGGCGAATGTCCGGTATGTGCGGCCGAAGTCGAAGTGGCCAACGATGCAATATCTGGCGAGTTGCTGGTCTGCGAAGACTGCGGTGCCGAACTCGAACTAATCAAAACTGATCCGGTTGAACTGGCTGAAGCGCCTTCGGCCGAAGAGGACTGGGGTCAGTGAAAATCGGCCTGCTACATTCGCTGATCCGAAAAGAAGAGAAACTTCTGATCGAAGCATTTCAAAAAGCGGGTGTGGAACCGATCATGATCGACGATCGCAAGTTGATCATGGACTTTCACAGCGCCCCCGATATCGACATCCTGGTCGAACGTTCAATCAATCACTCACGCGCACTGCATGCGCTGCGGCTGTTCGAAAGCGCCGGAGTATGCTGCGTCAACTCACACAGGGTCGCACAGATCTGCGGTGACAAGTTGCTGACCACCGCCGCGCTGAAGGATCATGGTATCGCGCAGCCCGAAAGCAGGGTCGCTTTTACCGAGGAGTCGGCGCTTGCCGCGATCGAGGAACTGGGCTACCCGGTAGTTTTGAAACCAGCCGTTGGCTCCTGGGGTAGATTGCTTTCCAAGATCAACGATCGCGATGCCGCCGAGACGGTACTCGAGCACAAGACCGTGCTCGGCAGCTACCACCACTCAATTTTTTATATTCAGCAATATATCGACAAGCAAGGTCGCGATATCCGCAGTTTCGTGGTCGGCGATGATTGCATTGCTGCCATTTACCGTAGCTCCGATCACTGGATCACCAACACCGCCCGCGGCGCCCAGGCGAGTAAGTGCGAGGTGACTGCCGAGGTCGCTGAAATTTCGCTGGCAGCGGCGAAAGCAGTGGGCGGCGGGATTGTCGCGGTCGACTTGTTCGAAAGCGACAACGGCTTGCTGGTCAACGAGGTCAACTACACGATGGAATTTCGCAACAGTATCGATACCACGGGGGTCGATATTCCCCAGGTCGTCGCAAACTACGTCATCGGCCTTGTGAAACAATGATCAAGGTCTCGATTGTCGGAGCCTCGGGTTACACCGGTGGCGATTTACTGCGCATCCTGTTATTCCACCCGCAGGTCGAAATTCAACAGGTTACCTCGGAGCGGCACGCGGGCCGACTGGTTTCCAGTGTGCACCCCAACCTGCGTAAAATCTGCAGACACAAATTTGTCTCCGTTGCCGAACTCGAGCCTTGTGACGTGATGTTCCTGGGGTTACCGCACGGACAAATGATGAATCGCCTGGCTGAATTTGAAGGCCTGGCCGACACCTTGATCGATTTATCTGCCGATTTTCGACTGCGCGACAGCGACGCTTTCGAAACCTGGTATGGAAAACCACACAGCTGCCCGCAAAAACTCGCCGAGTTTGTCTACGGCATTCCAGAGCTTCACCGTGCGGAAATGAAAGCTGCGAAAAGAATCTCGGGTGCTGGCTGTAACGCTACCGCGACCATTCTCGCGCTGCATCCGCTTTACCAGGCCGGCGTAGTCGAATCGGCCGTGGTTGAGGTAAAAGCCGGCTCCAGCCAGGGTGGCAATGTAGTCAGTGAAGGCAGCCATCATCCGGAACGCAGCGGTGCAGTGCGCTCCTACAAACCAACCGCCCATCGTCACCTCGGGGAAATCCAGCAGGAACTGGGCGCAGAAAATATTCATTTCTCGGCGACCTCGATCGAGATGGTGCGCGGAATCCTGGCAACCTGTCATGTTTTTCTGAACCAGGACCTGGAAGAAAAAGATATCTGGAAGCTCTACCGCGGCGCCTACGGAAACGAACCTTTTATCCGCATCGTCAAGGAGCGCAGCGGTATCCATCGTTATCCGGAACCGAAAATTCTGGCTGGCAGTAATTACTGTGATATCGGCTTCGAGCGCGACCCGCACAGTAATCGACTGGTCGTGATCAGCGCACTGGATAACCTCATGAAAGGCGCGGCGGGCCAGGCAGTGCAGGCCTTCAATATTGCGCAGGGATTCGACGAAACCACGGGACTCGAATTTCCTGGACTGCACCCCTGATTCTGCACCGACATGTGTCGCATTCTCTATGCTCGAGCCGAGACGCAATTTTCGATTGCGGAGTTACTCGCACCCTTCGCCGAGGTCTCACGCGATAGCCGCGAGTTCCAGGGTCACGGTTGGGGCTGTGCCTGGCGCGAAGACGACGGTTGGCATCAATACCACGATATCCGCCCGATCTGGGAGGATGATCTGGAGCAATTTGGGCACACTCAGCTGTTACTGGTGCATGCGCGCAGCGCGTTTCGCGATGAGGGTATCGTCATCGAAAACAATATGCCCTTCTCCGACGGTGAGTCGATTTTCATCTTCAATGGTGAGTTGCGCGGAGTACGAATTAAATCGGAAGGTCGTATCGGTGCAGAAAAAATCTACAACTATATTCGCCGCTTCGACAAGGGCGATAAATGCCAGGCCACCAATAAGGCTGTCGACATAATCAAAAAACGCAGTGCCTACGTGCGCGCGATGAATATTATTCTCTCCGACGGAAAACAATCGTGCCTGTCCACCAGTTACGGCGAAGACCCAGAATACTTTCAAATGCATCAGAAACATCACCAGGACCTGCATCTGGTATGCTCGCAACCGTTCGCTGGAGACAGCGACTGGTCCACAATCGCTAACAACACGACGATCGAATTATGATGCTGATAAAAATCGGCGGCGGCGAACGAATTAATCTCGAAGCCGCAATCGAAGATCTGGCGACACTCGAGCAGCCATTTGTCATCGTGCATGGGGCCAACGTACTACGCGATCAACTGGCGCAACAACTGGGTAAGGAAAAGACGGTACTCACTTCTGTCTCAGGATACAGCAGCGTTTTTTCCGATCAGGATGCAATCGATATCATCATGATGAGTTACTCGGGCCTGCGTAATAAGCAGATCGTTGAACTGTGCCAACGTAATGAAATCAACGCAGTCGGTCTGACCGGCCTCGATGGTCGCCTGGTCCAGGGGGAACGTAACAAGGGCATCCGTGTGCGTGAAAACGGTAAGACCCTGATCAAGAGGGATCTTTCGGGTAAACCGCGCTCCATTAACAGCCAGTTATTGACGCTATTGCTGGAAAGCGGTTACTGCCCGGTGCTGACGATCCCCATCGCCGACGAAAAAGGCTTTGCAATAAACTCGGAGAACGACGATATCGTTGCCCGGATTGCGAGCGCACTCGAAATCGATACGGTGATTCAATTGATCGAAGCGCCCGGGTTTCTCGATGATCCCGCTGACGAAACCTCGCTGGTAACCAGCATGAGTCTCGGTGAGCTAGAGCGTCGTGAAGCGAACGTCGAAGGACGTATCAAACGCAAGCTGCTCGCGCTGACACGACTTTGCCAGGACGGCAAAACCCGGGTCATCATCGCCGATGGCCGCCGCGAGCAACCCATTATCAGCGCACTCGAAGGTGCCGGGACACATATCTCATGACTGATTACAAAGCACTCGAACACGAATATGGCATACCGTTACAGGCAAAACGCGACCTGGTTGCGGTCCGTGGAAACGGGGCCTTGCTTTACGACGAGCAGGATCGGGAGTATATCGATTGCGCCGCCGGAATCGCCGTCGCCTCACTCGGGCACTGCCATCCAAAGCTGATCGTAGCGATCAAGCAACAGGCCGAAACCCTGATTACCTGCCCTAACATCATGTACAACGACGTGCGCTCGAAACTGCTCAAAAAACTGGTAGAGGTAACCCCCGAGAGCCTGACTCGCGCCTATTTATGCAACTCGGGTGCCGAGTCGATCGAGGCCGCACTCAAGTTTGCGCGCCTGCACACCGGGCGGACCAACTTTGTCACCGCGATGCGCGGTTTCCACGGTCGCACCATGGGTGCGGTCAGCGCCACTTACACACCAAAATATCGCGAAGCATTTCAGCCGCTGATTCCCGGCTTCGACTACGTACCCTTCAATAAGATCGAAAAGCTCGATGCCGCGGTGAACGACAATACCGCGGCCGTTATGTTCGAGCTGGTGCAGGGTGAAGGCGGCGTCAATCCGATCCAGGCCGACTATCTCGCGGCCGTGCGCAAGCTCTGTTCCGAGCGTGGAGTATTGCTGATTATCGATGAAATCCAGACTGGATTCTGTCGAACCGGGAGATTCTTTGCCTGTAATCATTTCGACCTGCAACCCGACCTCATGTGCGTGGCCAAGGCGATGGGTGGCGGTGTACCCATTGGCGCCACCCTGCTTAATGCCGACATTAATATCGAGCCCGGGCTGCATGGTACGACCTTCGGCGGTAACCCGTTGGCCTGTGCCGCGGCGTTAGCGGCGATCGATGTCTATCAGACCGATAACCTGGCACAACGGGCTGCGGAGCTGGGTGATTATTTCGAACAACAGCTAAACGTTGCCGACCTTTCCCAGGTGCGTGCATTGCGCCGACTCGGCTTGATGATCGGTATCGAGCTCAAGCAAAAGGTGCAGGGCAAGCTGGCAGAGTTACTAGAGCATCGCATCATCGCGTTGCCGGCAGGGCCTAACGTGATCCGAATGTTGCCGCCGTTAGTCATCGAGAAAGAACAGATTGACCGGGTCGTCAAGACCTTACGCCAGTTGCTGGCTTGACCTGCTTTTAGCAGATACGGATATCCACGTCGACAATACCGGGGAAAGTTGACGAGGATCACATTTTGTATGTTTATTACTATCTGCTGGTTTTTGTCCATTCGATACTCTTATATAATCCCCTTTTTTATATGATGGAACATTCGAAACGTGTCCAGTCCCGCTAATCAAGTTGAATTAAATATGACCTCTACTCCGGATCTCACTCCCTACGGTATCAGCGACACCATTGAAGTCCTGTATAACCCCAGTTACGAGACGCTGTTCGCCGAAGAAACAGCCGCTAATCTGAATGGTTTTGAAGTGGGTCATTTGACCGAGTCGGGTGCAATCGCCGTCGACACCGGTGACTTTACCGGCCGTTCTCCCAAGGACAAGTACCTGGTGCGTGACGACACGACCCGGGACCAGATCTGGTGGTCGGACCAGGGTGAAAACGACAACAAGCCGATCAACATCGAGACCTGGAACACCCTGCGTCAACTGGTTACCGACCAGCTATCGGGTAAAAAACTGTTCGTGGTCGATACCTTTTGTGGCGCCAGCCCCGAAAGCCGTCTCAAGGTAAGGTTCATTACCGAGGTTGCGTGGCAGGCCCATTTCGTCACCAATATGTTCATCCGGCCCAACGTCGAAGAACTAACCGATTACGTGCCGGATTTCGTCGTGCTTAACGGGTCCAAAACGTCAAACCAGAATTATGCGGCGATGGGACTGAACTCTGAGAATTTTGTAGCGTTCAACATGACGCAAGGAATGCAGATCATCGGTGGTACCTGGTATGGCGGTGAGATGAAAAAGGGCATGTTCTCGATGATGAACTACCTGCTACCGCTCAAGGGAATGCCTTCGATGCACTGTTCGGCTAACGTCGGAAAAGAAGGTGACGTCGCGATTTTCTTCGGGCTTTCCGGAACCGGCAAAACCACCCTGTCTACCGATCCCAAGCGCCGCCTGATCGGCGATGATGAGCATGGTTGGGACGATGAAGGAATTTTCAATTTTGAAGGCGGCTGTTATGCCAAGGTTATCGATTTAAGCGCAGAAGACGAACCCGATATCTATCGCGCGATCCGCCGCGATGCATTGCTGGAAAACGTGGTGGTCAACAATGAAGGCAAAATCGATTACACCGATAGCTCGAAAACCGAGAACACGCGGGTGTCTTACCCGATTTATCACATTGATAATATCGTCAAACCCGTGTCCAGGGCCGGTCACGCCGGTCGTGTCATATTTCTGACCGCCGATGCCTTTGGCGTACTGCCCCCGGTTTCAAAATTAACACCTGAACAGGCACAGTATTACTTTCTTTCCGGTTTTACCGCCAAGCTGGCCGGCACCGAACGCGGCATCACCGAGCCCACCCCGACTTTTTCCGCCTGCTTTGGCAAAGCCTTCCTGTCGCTGCACCCAACCCGGTATGCCGAGGTACTAAATAAGAAAATGGATCAGTTTGGCAGCCAGGCGTACCTCGTGAATACCGGCTGGGACGGCAGTGGTAATCGTATTTCGATCAAGGCAACACGCGCGATAATTGATGCAATTCTCGATGGATCTATCGACAGCGCGGAAACCGTAACGCTACCAACCTTCAACCTGAGTGTACCTACCAGCCTGCCCGCGGTGGACGTAAAAATTCTGGATCCGCGTAACAGTTATGACGATGGTTCCGAGTGGGAATCAAAAGCAGCCAGGCTGGCTTCCCTGTTCATCGATAATTTCGGGCAATACACCGATACCGATGGTGGCAAGCAGCTGGTATCAGCAGGTCCATTACTCAATTAACCCGGCGATGTATATTGTCGCCGGGTCAATAGAACCCCTGCTACAATTCACCACTGCAGCGCTTGCCTGAGCCTGGCTTAGGCAGGCAGAATGTCGTTCTTCAATGCGGTGAGCAAAATAAATGAAAAAGGCTGGTTTCAAGGTTCTGGAAAACGAGTGGATTACGCTGTCCGACGGGCGTAAATTATCGGCCCGGATCTGGATGCCTGAAACTGCCGCGAAAACGCCATTACCCGCAATCCTCGAATATATTCCCTACCGCAAACGCGATGGCACTGCACAGCGCGATGAAAGTACCTACCCAGCATTTGCCGAGGCGGGTTATATAGGGGTTCGTGTCGATATCTCGGGTACCGGTGAATCTGATGGTGACTGGGACGACGAATATTCAGCCCGCGAACTGGCCGATGGCTGTGAGGTCATCGAATGGATCGCAAGCCAGGACTGGTGCGATGGCAATCTTGGGATGATGGGGATTTCCTGGGGTGGTTTCAACAGCCTGCAGATTGCCGCTTTAAAACCGTCAGCGCTAAAGGCCGTAATCTCGATCGGCACTACGGTCGATCGTTATAACGACGATATTCATTACAAGAATGGTTGCCTGCTCTACTCCAATTTCTTCTGGTCGAGCACGATGCTTTGCTACGCATCCCGCCCGCCCGATCCCGACCTGGTTGGAGATAGCTGGCGCGAAACCTGGTTACAGCGTTTGAACACACAGCCGTTTCCGCTGCAGGCCTGGCTGGCCCATCAACGCAAAGACGATTACTGGAAACATGGATCGATCAACGAAAATTACAATGATATCGAGATACCCGCACTGGTAATCTCGGGTTGGGCCGATGGTTATATCAATGCGCCACCTGCGGCGGCAACCCATTTAAAGAACGCCAAGGCAATTAATGGCCCCTGGATTCACAAGTATCCACATTTTGCACTCCCGAGACCGCGCCTGGATTTCCTCAAAGAAGCAATCAACTGGTGGGACAAGTGGCTCAAGCGTATCGATAACGGTGTCGAGGGTTTACCTGCCTACCGGGCCTACATCCTCGAAGACGCCAGGCCGCTATTGCATCACGAAACCGAACCCGGCCGTTGGGTCTCGGAAGCAGAACTCCCCTCACCCGATACCCGGGAGCGCAACTACTACCTGGCTCCGAATCGGCAACTGCTCGATATTCCCGGCAGAACCAGCGAAAAGAAATTGACCTCACCCCAGGATTGCGGCACCAGCTGTGGCGAGTTTTTTACACTGAAACCCGATGGCGAAATGCCTTCCGACCAACGCCGGGATGACTCCGGATCGCTCGTATTCGACAGCGGCAAGCTGCATCAACCCATCGAAATCCTGGGACGTCCCAGGATTCGATTAAAAGTTTCTATCGATAAACCGCTCGGAAATATCGCGGTACGCTTGAATGATATTCATCCCAATGGTGAAGTTTCGAGGGTTAGCTGGGGCGTTCTGAATCTCGCGCATCGTAACGATAACGAAAATCCCGAGCCGATGACCCCGGGTCAACTGGAATCGATTGAGATCGAACTGAATGAATGCGGTTATCGCTTCATGCGCGGTCACAAGATGCGCATTGCGGTCTCCAATAACTACTGGCCAATGATCATGCCACCACCCGAAATCGTCACCGTCACCATTAAACTCGGGCCCGACGCGTTTGTGACATTGCCGGTACGGGCAGGCGTTGATGTCTACGAAGAGCCCGAGCCCGAGGATCAAATTCCGCTGCCAGCCTACGAAATCAAGGAGCCCGGGCTGAGTCGACGCTGGATCGAGCGAAATTTTCAGACCGGGGAATCGCACTACCGGATTATCGATGACACCGGCGAGATCGAAGTGCCCGGTAACGGTATGTGCATGCGACACAGTCATGATGAACGCTGGACCATAGCCGCGGATGACCCACTCAGCCATCGTTCACTGAGTCGTTATATTAGCTGGATGCGTCGCGGTGACTGGTCGATCAGAACCGAATCGGAAAGCGAGTTTCGATGCGACGCGGATAATTTTTATATCAAGGCCAAGGTGCGTGCCTACGAGGGTGAAGAACTGCTAAACGAACGTGACTGGGAGGAAATCACTATTCCTCGAGACCACATTTAAGCCAGGCGTCAAATTTTTGTCATTAATATAAACTATTGGTAAATAAGGATAAATTATACCGGAACAAGATGCATTAGTGTTAATATGCAACTCTTTTTGGCAGATAACGAGCATTTTTCATGGCCAGATTACCGCGGTACGCGATTAAAAATCAGCCGCAGCATATAATTCAACAGGGACGAAACGGGCAACAAATCTTCTTTGAAGAACAAGATTACCAGTATTTCCACGATTGCCTCGAGGCTGCAGCATACAATTATCATCTCAAAATACATGCCTATGTGTTGATGCCTAATCACGTGCATCTGCTGGCAACACCGGGTAACACCGACAGTATCTCACGAACCATCCAGTCCATTGGTCGAAACTACGTCCAATACTTCAATGAGTGCATAGGTGGCAGTGGCACGATCTGGGAAGGGCGTTACCGGGCGACCGTCGTTGACAGCAAGAGCTATTTGCTGACCTGCAGTCGCTACATCGAGTCAAACCCGGTTCGAGGTGGACTGGTTAAAAAACCGGCGGATTATCGCTGGAGCAGCTACGCGCATAACGCGCTTGGGAAGGCCGAAGAGATGATCAGCGCGCACCAGGAGTACCTGAAACTGGGTAACAATGATAAGGAACGGGTAAATGCCTACCGCGCCCTGTTCAAACAAAGCCTGTCCAGCCAAACCGTGCAGCTAATCACCGAAACCGCGCTTAAAGGTTGGGTACTGGGTGATAGCAAGTTTGCACGCAAAATCGAAAAGCTCAGCGGTCGACGCGCCTTCCAGCTGCCCAAGGGCCGTCCCCGGGGTACTTGACCGGCAGGCCCCATGAACGACGCTGAGGACAAACGTGGACCCGGCCTGAAGTTTCCACCTCCTTTATTGGTGATTGCGATCATTGGTTTGGGCTATCTCGCAGACTGGATCAAACCTCTGCCAATAACAAACGGGGATCTCCTGTGGTTGAGTGGCGTCGCGCTAATCGTGTTATCTGTGACGCTAGCTCTAATTGCTCTATTCCAATTCCTCGAAGCTAAAACCCACGTCGAACCCTGGCACCCCACCACAACAGTCATCGACAAAGGCGTTTTCCGCTATAGCCGCAATCCTATCTATGTTACTTTTTGTCTGGCGACGGTTGGCGGCGGCCTCGCCTTGAACAGCTGGTGGATAGTCATGGGTGTTCCCGCCCTGGGATACCTGTTGCAAAAGCTGGTGATTGAACGCGAAGAGGCTTATCTCGAAAATAAGTTCGGCAAGGTATATCTTGACTACAAACAGCGGGTCAGACGCTGGCTTTAACGGCCGACAGCAATAAAGGTTGCCTGCAGAATAGCATGTGGACGATCCCCAACCTCAACTTCCAGTAATAGCTTCCCCTTACCAGAATCAAGCAAGCCTCGAGCGAAAGAATCGCGCTGTTGAGCACTGACGTGACACCTGCATTCCAGCGCTGCAGTGACCGGCGCACGATAGGAAATCTCGGCCTTTGCGACCACCAGGTCTCCATCCAGCTCGAGCTCATCCATCACATGGGTACACAAAGCCCAGCCTGTCAGGATCGCAGCGGAGTAAATACTACCGGCAAAGCCGGTGCCGTGGACGTTGATATTGGGTTCAAGCGGCGCACTGACCTGAATTTCGTCCTGGTTCAGAACCTTGATCGAAAATTGCATCGCTGCCGAGAGCGGTATCGCAGTGCGTATTTTTTGCTCCAATGCCTGTGCTGCTGTCATGTTAATAACCCTGCCCACGATCAACCAGGTTTAACAACGACTCACCGTTTTGCAGGCGCCGATAGTTCTCGGCAATATCAATAATCGCATCGCCAAGATGGTAGCCCGAAACATGCGGGGTGAGCTGAACCTTTGGATGCAACCACAGCGGGTTATCAGCAGGCAGAGGTTCGACTGACATGACATCCAGCACTGCGCCCGTGAGTAATCCCGCGTCTAGGGACTCAATCAACTCGGTTTCGTTGACCAGGTCACCGCGCCCGACATTGATAAAGTATGCGCGCGGGTTAAATTGTTCGAAAAGTCGACGCCTGAACATGCCGAGCGTCTCCGGTGTTGACGGTAATACCGAGACCACGTAATCGGAAAATTCCAACGCCCGGTGTAAGCCATCAACATCAGCATAACAGGCGACTCCGGGGATTTCCTTTAGCCTGCGACTCCAGCCGAGCACCTTGAATCCATTCTGTACAAAACGTTCGGCAACCAGTAAACCGATACGACCCAGACCAAGCACTGCCACCGTCGTATCGCCAGCCCGTCGCGGCGGGTAGGATATCCACTCCGAACTCGCTTGCTGCTGGTGATATTCACGCATGTGGCGTTGCTGCTGTAACACGTAGGCCAGTGCGTATTCGGCCATCTCGGTACCCGAGGTATCGGTTCGCAGACGAGCAACCTGGATCGATTCAGGCAGGTCCGGATCGGCGAGAATATTATTTACCCCGGCGCCGGTTTTTTGAATCACTTTCAAATTCGGGTATTGCAGTGCTTCACGCGGAGAATAACTGCTCACCGTCAGCATCTCGATTTCATCGAGGTTACCCGGATTATCACCGGTTCGAATATCTGCTTCCGGGGTGTAGCTCAACAATTCTGTGCGCAGGTCATCGTCCTCCAGCCAGTCCGGGTGCTTGATGTCAATCAACAGTGCCATTAATCCCTCGATATTAGTTCACGAACCTGCCGTGGCCAGGCCGGTAACCTGCACCGATTATGCCATCTAATTAGCCCCGAAAGACATGCGGGACCTTAATTTTTCGGTTAATCTCCAGCTCGAGATAATCGACATGCTGCATTTCATCATTATCGCGCTGTTTGTCCTGCTATTGCTGAGCGTGGTTTGCTGGCTGCTTGTTTACCGGCAATTCGACCCAAAGAGTATGAAAGCGCACCCATGGTACAAACTTCATCAGGTATTGGTTGCCCTGATCGCTTTTATGATCATATTGCTCACAATGCTGATTGTGTTGTCGAGCGATCCGGGTGATCCCGAGAACTATCTATTCTGGCCCTGATATCAGTCGGATCGATTAAATTACGATATCCAGACTGGCCTGCGGCAGCTGCCCCATGGCACTGAAATTCATGGTCACCAGTTCGCGCTTATTTTTTGGAACACGTTGGTAGAGCCAGTCGCTTTCATTGCCAGGGTGATCAGGTAGATAAAATTGAGTGGTCAGGCGTTCCTGGTTGGCTACCAAAACCTTGACGTGAATGTGCGGCGTGCGCCCCGAATAAGGAACGGGCTTAATCGTACGAAACCAGTAGCGACCATCAGCGCCGGTCGTGTCATGACCAAAACCCTGAAACGCCTTGTCGCGTGAACTTCCGCCAGAATCGCCGCGATGCAGGTATCGCCCTTTAACATCGCATTGCCAGATTTCGACACGTGCCCCCGTGACGGGATTGCCATTACGATCCAGTACCCGCCCGCTGAGTTCAACGACTTCTCCCCCAGCCTGCTCGACTACACCCGCAATTCTAACGAGATCATTATCAACATCGGCAAAACGCATTCCCTTGGTCGGATAAAACGGACCTTCGCTTCCAGGTGGGGTCGGCATCGCGGTTGCAGTCCATCCCGAAACCGGCAGCGCAAGCAGGCCAAAAAACAGTTCACGGCGTCTTCGATTGACTGGATCATTCATTTCACTGCCCCTGGAATTAGCGGATCGGCTTAGTGTATCGCAAATTTAAAAATGATCGAAGACTAAGGCTCACTTGCGACTTTGTCGATGGTTGTGAATTACTGGACAGATCCCGATTCAGGCGACATCAGGGTGTTGCCAAGCGATAGGATTATGCGACAATAGTTCTTTTGTCTTACAAATTAATGTTATGAGCAATACTGATCTTTTGGCTAGTCTGCAGGCCAGCTTTATCGGGCGTGACACCGAGTATCCCACCGTCGATGGCAAGCGCGGGCCGCGGATTTACCTGGATTCAGCGGCATCCACGTTAATGATGGCACCCGCTTACGAGGTCGGCCATGAATTCCTGGTGCATTATGCCAGTACCCACTCGGATCTGCATTACGCGGCACGCGGCGCCTCGCACGCCTTCGAATGGGCGCATGAATGCGTACTCGAATTTGTCGATGCCGATCCCGACCAGTACTGCGCCTTCTTCGCCGGCAGCGGTGCGACTGCAGGCTTCAACCGCATGGCAGCCAGCCTTTCCTGCGCACGTCCTGAACGTGAGATCGTACTGGTATCGGAGATGGAGCATCATTCCAACGATCTGCCGCACCGGCACCATTGTTCGCATGTGGTCCACGTTCCCTGCCTCGGAGAATTTGAACGCTATGGCGGTCTCGACATGGATCGGTTGCGCGAGATTTTTGACGAACATGGTGAAAAGATTAACTACATTGCAGTCACCGGCGCGAGTAATGTTTCGGGCGCTATTACCCCGCTTGCTGAAGTGGCCAAACTCGCCCATGCCGTAGGCGCTTACCTGCTGGTTGATGCCTCACAAATGATCGCGCATGCACCGGTCAGCATGAATGACGCTGATATTGACGTGTTGGTGTTTTCCGGGCACAAGATTTACGCCCCCGGTTCACCCGGAGCGGTGATTGCGAAGAAAAGTGTGCTTAATGAGATTAAGCCCGCCGAACTTGGTGGTGGCATGGTCGACGATGTCTATATCGCGGAATACATGCCAACGGCAACCCTGCCCGACCGGGAAGAGGCCGGCACACCGAATATCGTCGGTGCAATTACTCTCGGTGCAGTCCTCGACCTGTTGACCAAAGTCGGCATGGACAAGGTACGCGAAAAAGAAATCGGCCTGATCGATTTCGCCTGGAACGGCTTAAAGGAGATTGAAGGCGTTTCGGTTTACGGTCCGAATCCTGAGGACGTCCCAAGGACCGGCACGATCGCCTTCAATATCAAGGGTTTCGATCATGGCCTGACCGCTGCTGCCTTGAACGATTATTACAATATCCAGGTGCGCAACGGCTGTTTCTGCGCACATCCTTACGTGCGCGAGTTGTTAAAAAAGGAAATGTGGGACATGGATATCGACCCCGATGCACCCAATGCCGAGGCCGATGTCGAACGCAAACGCGGCATGGCCCGTGCCAGCCTGGGACTTTACACCACCCACGCCGATCTGGAAGCCCTGCTGGTCGCGGTGCGTGATCTCGCCAGTCGACGCGATGAAATCCTGTCGCTATACGAGCCGATGGGATCGAACGGTTACCGCCATACGCAATTCGAACCCGCGGCGCTCGATATATTCGACCCCGAACGCTCGCTACAGAGTTACCTGGCGCAACCCGCTTAATATACGGCCGGATAAACGATTTCGATACGTCGGAACGCTGTTTACTGGGCCTGCTGGTCGAAAAACGATGCCGTCCTTGGCAATTGAGGTGACGGTATATTGAATGCACAACTGCGGATATGGTTGGTCTTCACGCCACGCACGATCTCGCCCTGGTGTTGGCTCGGAACCGGATTGGGAGTACAGGGCACCGCATCCTCAGCCGAGTAGACCGCGATGAAAAGGGTTCGTGGCCTGGTCGACAGGTTCGGAGACGAGCCGTGTAACAGGCGGGTGTGCATAAGGCATACCGATCCGGCCTTGCCGGTGCAGGTCACCGCGTTGTCGAGACACTGACGGGTCACTGCATCATCGACCGCACCGGTAAAAATCCCGTCATGCCATAGATCGTAGATTTCGCCGCGATGCGATTCCGGCAACACCTGCAACGGACCATTCTCTTCGGTCACTTCATCCACCATGAGTAGCGCGGTTACCAGGTCATCGTTGCTATGCGGCGTAAACGGAAAATCCTGATGCCATTTGACTGCCGTCGCCGCTCCCGGCAGCTTGGAATTGATCTTGCTATGGTGGAATTTCAGGTTGGGTCCGATCAGGTCGGCAACACAGTCGGTCATCAGGCTGTCACGCATCACCTGGTAGTAATCATTCGATATCTCGGTAGGCGCATTGACACGACGCAGCATGGGTCTGTCGGCGCTATGGCCGGACTCGAGATCGAAACGGGCACGACCATCGAGAGTTTCACCATAGGCCACCTGGTGCGATTTGCTTTCCTCGACCCAGGCGGCGAATTGCTCGCGCAGTGCTGCAAGTTGTTCAACGCTAACCGCATCTTCAACCAGCAGATAGCCCTGTTCGTCAAAAAACTGTCTCTGCTCGTAATTTAGAGTTGCCATCACCAGCACCTTAAAATCAGGAATATAACGGAAACCCGTGGTTGAAACCAATTCGCTCTTCAGGCTACCGATATTGAAATCTTGAAGTAAAGCCTGATTGACATCACATCGCATCCACCTTACTAATGTCGTTTCGACGGGGGACAATGAGATGACATTAAAATCGACAAAAGACAAAGGCATTCAGACGCTTTCGATTCACGCTGGCGAAAAACCTGATCCGACCACCGGGGCTTCAGCGCCGAGCCTGGTGATGTCGAGCACCTTCGTGGTCGACGAGGAAATCAGCTTTTCAGCCAACAACCTGACTGCGGAAACCCCGTTTGTTTACACGCGTTGGGATAACCCTACCACGCAGCAACTCGAGCAAAAACTCGCGGTACTGGAACAGGCAGAGGCGTGTATCGCATTTGCGTCGGGCATGGCCGCCAGCACCTCGGTTATGCTTGCGCACCTAAGCCAGGGTGATCACCTCATCATTAGCAACACCAACTACCCCGGCACCGCCGAATTTGCACGCGACACGCTGACGCGTCTCGGGATCGAGGTCACCCCGGTAGACACTTCGGAGCTCGCGAATGTCAGTGCCGCGATGCGCGACAATACGCGCATGATCTGGCTTGAAACGCCATCCAACCCGCTGCTGCGTATTTCGGATATCAAGGGCGCTGCCGACATCGCGCAAGCGCAAAACGCACTGCTGGTGGTCGATTCCACTTTTGCGTCACCGATAGCGACACGCCCGCTTTCCCTCGGTGCTGACCTGGTGATCCATTCGCTGACCAAGTACATCGGCGGGCATGGTGATGCCATGGGCGGATCGGTTTGCGGCAGCCAGGCCTTGATCGGGCCATTACGCGGTGAGGCACTGGTACATTACGGGGGCGTCATCAGCCCGTTCAACGCCTGGTTGATCATGCGCGGCATGGCGACCCTGCCGCTACGCATGCGCTGCCACGAAGAAAACGCGCTTGCGATAGCCCGATTTCTAGAAACCCATGAGCAAGTTGAAAAAGTGTTATATCCCGGCCTCGAATCGCACCCGCAACATGCGCTTGCCAAATCTCAAATGGATAACTTCTCTGGCATGATCAGCTTTCGCACCGCGAATGCCACCGGGATTGCCGAGCGCATGATGCAAAAACTCGAAGTCATTCATTACGCGGTCTCGCTCGGTCACCATCGAAGCCTGGTTTACCTGATGCAAACCGCGGACCTGATCGGTTCATCTTATCGCCTCGAAAACGAGGAGCTCGAAAAGTATCGCGACGTGGCGGGCGAAGGCGTGTTTCGTCTTTCGGTAGGCCTCGAAGATGCCAGTGATTTGATCAGGGACCTCGAGATGGTTCTGTGATCACGGAGGGTAACGCGGATATCAGCTCCAAAGCCGAGCAGTCAATCGGCGAAGTCGCCGAATTTATCAATACTCATTGTTGAGCCGCGATATCCCGATTGACTCGGTAGTAGCCGGCACCCTTGTGTTTGACATGCTGACCGGTATAGGCGTGCAATGCCGGCAAGGCGTGAAACGGCACTGACGCGAGGTAATGATGCTCGGCGTGATACGGCATGTTCCAGGCAAGGAAATTGAGCCACGGCGTGGTATAAGTAGTGCGTGAATTTTCGAGCATGTTGTCGCTGAAGTCGCAACCGCTGTGCTCGGCCAGCAGGTAGAGTCGCAGCATGGGCTGACCTACCAGCGCCGGTAAAATCCAGTACCACCACAATGCACCGCTGGACCAGAGCACGCTGAATAACAGCAATAGCGCGTAACCGGCGAGGTGTATGCGGGCTTCTTTAATAATCGTTTTGTGATGGCGCTGTTCGATGTAGCTTTCATCGACTGTACCCGCTGCATGTCGCCAGATCGAGACCAGGCTTTGCCACCAGGTCGGTAAGCCGGTGAGATAAAGCCAGTAGTGCCTGTGCAGCAGCGGTTTCATGTCAAGCAACTCTGGATCCAGTTCGGGGTTTTGCGTATGTCGATGGTGCGCATAGTGGAAAGCGCGAAAATTCTGGAACGGCAGCAACAACAGGAATCCGGTGACAGCGGCGACCAGGTTATTGAGCCAGCGGGTTTTAAACACGGTGAAGTGCAGCGTTTCGTGCAAAGGCGCGAACAGGAAGATCAGCAACGCGCTGTAAAATGGCAACGTGAAGATTAACCAGACGCTATCGCGGGTCAGGTGCAATCCTATCCCGGCGAACAATAGCGTTGCCAGGTGCGCAGCTAGCTGCAGTAGACCCCTGGCATCCGAACGCTGTGTCAGGCGCTGCAATACCTCGGGTGGCAGTTTATAAGTCTCGCTTTTACTCATGCCAGTGGGTAAGTTTCGATGACACGGTATTGTACGCCATCGTCGATTTGACGAACCTCGATAAGCGCAAAATTCTCGACTGCCCAGGGTATAGACTCGAAGCTTTCAGGCTCGGGTACTCGATCAATCTTGCGCGCCATCGTAACATGCGGATTGTAACGCCGTGCCTCGGGCCGGTAGTCGCACAGTTGCAAGCGCTGTCCCAGTTGCTGGTGCAGTTCTCGTAAGGCTGTCGGCATTTCACTGCACCCCAGCCACGCAACCCGGGGCTTTTTAAAATATCCCTGGCAGTCAATATTGAATTCGAACGCTGCGGCCTTTACCAGCCTGGCCTGCTGCTGCAGACACTCCATTTGATCGAAATATACGTTGCCGATGAAGTGCAGGGTAAGGTGCAGATTGTATTGTGGTACCCGCCTCGCTGGGCGCTCGACGGGGATCGCTTTACTGGCGCGATGCAAACTGTTGCGTAAGGCATCGTTCGGCCACAGCGCAAAGAAAATTCGAATATCTTTCTTTTCTCGCACTATTTCGAAACGGGCACGTCCGGTACCCAGATATAGCCATCGTCATCGATGATATGCGCTTCGCGCAGGCCATGATCGGCTTGATCACGCGGACCATCGAGCACCCTGAATCCATGCTCCAGTGCACGCGCTGCCGCCGCATCGGGGTCACAGTCGTGCAATCGTAACTCCACGCCGGCGCCACGCCGGGTCTCATTTTGGGTATCGGTCAGCAGAGGATGTTTATCGTAGGTATGATCGGCATGCACCATCCAGTTGCTACCGTAGCCGCGCAGGATCAATAAATCCTCGTCCTGGTGCAAAATTTCCGCCTGCAGAACCTCACGCTGAAAAACCAGCGCACGCGGCAAATTGTCAGACAGGACATTGATGGTAAAGCCAGACAAGGACTGGCCGTAATCGGGGGCCGCCATAAACGGCGTGGTGCTGCTTTTTTTCATTGGTAGTTGAGTGTTCCCGCGGGATCTTTAAAGTAAAAATCGAGGGCGATATCGTCAATTTTTACGGTGATTTGCAGCGCATCGGATATATGCAGGTGATAGTACCGTTTCACCAGGTCCAGGCATTCACGCCCAATCGCCTGCTTAACCTCGGCACTACGCCCCTTGACGAACTCGATATCGAGATGAATAAATGCATTGTCCGGATCACCAGCACCGATGTAGCAATGTTGAGCCGCGCGCGTCCGGCTCTTGCAGTTATCGAGCTTGATACCGCCGATCCGATTCAGCGCCTGGTGAATGTCGTCAAACAGTGCCCGGAAATCCGGCAGTTCGGGCAGGTTGTCAGAATATTCGAGTACGATATGCGGCATGACTTATAAACTCTTTGAACTGACGGATATATTAAGCGCTGCCCTGTCGCAGATCACCTATTTTTTCACGTGTATTTCTAGCCAGACGGCAGTCTCAACTGGCTGATACTCCAGGCGCAGAAACCGAGAATCAGCATGAACACGATAATCATGCCATTCCATCCCAGTCCTTCGAATAAATATCCCGGTAACCAGGAACCCAATGCACCGCTGAAGTAATAAATCGACACATAGAGCCCATTGACAACCCCTTTGTGTTCCTGCGCCAGGTGATTCGTCAGTCCCGATAGCAAGGCATGAATAAGGAAAAAACCTGCCGCCAGAAAGAACATCATCAAGACGAGTCCTTTAAACGCAACGAAAAGCAGCATTACCAGGCCAAAGCCATGAATCAAGAGCCCTAACCACAATCCTTTACGCTCATCATTCAACAGCTTGCTGATCGAATCACTGAAAAACGATACCGGCGCTCCGACAAGATACCCAAGGTAAAGCAACGATATTATAAAGGGCGTGGCAGTGGCATCGATATTCTGCAGATGAAACGGAACAATGTTTAATATCCCGGAAAACACGAAGAATACCGAGGCCAGGCTCAGAAACATGAAACGAAAGTTTCGATCGAGGAGTACCCGCGAAATGCTTTTCGGATCGAGCCGGGCAAAATTGATATCGGCGTCGGACTTTACCCAGGTTAACAGTAGCAACGGTATCAGCTGCATCAGGCCCATCACGACAAAAGCGCTGCGCCAGTCGAAGGAACTCGCGAATACACCCCCCATCAGGCGGCCGCTGAAGCCACCCAGGATCGTCGCGCCAATATAAAATCCCATCGCGCG